>JAADGT010000214.1:3043-18940 GCA_013152215.1 Deltaproteobacteria bacterium | reverse complement strand
GGCCTCGCAGGGGCCACCTCGACTCGGTCCGCTGCGGCGCGTGAGAGCACGCGCCGCGGCCGCTCCCCTACGTCGGGTGGCCCGGGCTGCTTGGCCGTCGCGCTTCATCGGAGCCCCCAGCCCCACCGTCGCAAGGGATATGCCATCCTGAGTTCCGTGACACTAGCCCGCTCAGTACCGGCTGCGGGCCACGGGTAGGGTGACTCCGCCCGAGCCCCGACCGGGCAGGTCCCAGCTCACCCTCACCACGATCCGCCTCAGGTCCCCGGCGTCCCCGGGTAGGGCGGGCACCGAGGCGAACTCCCACTCCCGGGTGAACCCCCCCGCCGGGGCGTCCGAGCCGGGCACCCGGAGGGGCAGGTCGTCGAAGGGGAGCGTGCGCAGCTCCTCGGCCTTCTCCTGGGCCAGGGCCACGGCCTGGGTGCGCACACCGGCCACGTCCACCGCCCTAAGGTTGGCCACCGCCATGGGCAGCAGCGCGGCCACCCCCAGGGCGAACAGTGCCAGGGCCACCAGCAGCTCCACCAGGGTGAACCCCCTCCTCCGGCTCATTCCCACCTCCCGGTTGCCGGATTCCAGGTGTACGCCCGCACTCGCCCGGTCGTGGACAGCACGGTCACCTTGCGCTCCGCGGTCGCCCGGCCGGGCACCCGGAGCACCACGCTGCCTCCGTTGGAGGTGCCGCGGGGCCGGAACACGGCCACGTCGTCCTGGAACGTGATCGGATCCGCCACCACGGTGGACCCCAGGACCACGCCCGGAAACTGGTCCGTCAAGGCCACCTCCCGGTCCGTCTCGTCGCCGGCGCTGGGGCCGGCCACGCCGTCGGCCTCGAGGACGATCCGATAGACGGAGGTGCCCGCCTCGAACACGACGTAGACCGGCTCCCCCGACTCCACCGCCAGGGTCCGGGCCCGCCGAAGGTCGGTCACCACCTGACGGGTGGCCGCGGCGGCGCGCCGGTTCGGCAGAGAGGCGAGATAGTAGGGCATGGCCACCGCCCCGGCCACGGCGAGGATCACCAGGACCAGGACGAGCTCCAGAAGGGTCAGCCCCCGGATCAGCCGTAGGCGGCCTTCTTCCGCTGGGCCTTGCGCCACCCTTCGGCGTAGAACCTCTGCTCTCGCTCCAGGGCCCATTTCTTCAAGGCCTCGAAATGGGCCTTCACGTCCCCGGCGTGGCGCTGCTCGATCTCCCGGCGTTCCCGCACCCGCTGAATGTTGTCCTCCGGGCTGAATCCCACCCAGGTCACGAAGTCGCCGTCGAACACCTTCTCGGCGGTGACCTCGTCGGGGGTCATGTTCATGCGGGGAGCGTAGGCCCGCAGGACGTCCGGGTCGAGCTCCAGGATCCAGCCGTTGTCCTCGACCATGGCCACCGGATCCGGTTCCACCGTGGCCGCGCACTCGGGGCAGTACACGGCGCGCACGGCCGCTTCGTCGAGGACCATCTGGCCGAAGAACAGCTCGGCCGTGCGTTGTCCGCAGGCACAGGGTTTGCGATAGCTCTGACACATGACGAGTTCTCTCCTTCTCGGTAGGATCGGTGAATCCAAGTCTAACCGATATGGTTATCATTGGCAACCCGCCCGCTTTTCTCGAACCATCGAAAGCCGTTACCCTACCCCGGATTTCCCGATTGTCCAGAAACCGACACGACGGAGGTGTCCGATGGGTGGAGCGTTGGAAGGAGTCCGGGTGGTGGACCTGTCTCGCCTGTTCCCGGGGCCGTTCGCAACCCAGCTCCTGGCGGACTTCGGCGCGGACGTGATCAAGGTGGAGCAACCGGGCCGGGGCGATTACATGCGTGGGTTCGCCCCCGTGGTGCGGGGGGAGAGCCTGTTCTTCCTGAACCTGAACCGCAACAAACGAAGCGTGGCCCTGGACCTGAAGCACCCACGGGGCAGGGACGCCCTGCTGCGCCTGGTGGACACGGCCGACGTGGTGGTGGAGTCGTTTCGTCCGGGGGTCATGGAACGGCTCGGCCTCGGGCCGGACGAGCTCCTAGCCCGCAATCCCCGGTTGATCTACTGCGCGGTCACCGGATACGGCCGCTCCGGACCCTACGCCCAGCGGGCCGGCCACGACGCCAACTACCTGGGGGTGGCGGGTGCCCTGGCGCTCAACCGGGACGCCCAGGGCCGGCCCGTGCTGCCCCACTTCCAGATCGGGGACGTGGGGGGCGGGGCGCTCAACGCGTGCATCGGGATCCTGCTCGCCCTGGTGGCCCGGCAACGCACCGGGCGGGGGCAGGTGGTGGACGCCGCCATGGTGGACGGTGTGGCCACCTGGCTCACCTACCGGTGGGCCCATCTGGAGGTGGGCACCCCGGAGCGGGATCTCCATCTCGGGGGGGGATACCCCTGCTATGCGGTGTACGAGACGGCTGACGGCCGTTTCGTGGTGCTGGCGGCCCTGGAGCCGCAGTTCTGGGAACGGTTCTGCCGCCACATCGGGCGACCCGAGTGGATTCGGGAACAGTTCGCCGGCGGCGAGCAGCGGGACCGGATCTTCGACGAGCTCCGCTCGCTGTTCCGGGGGCGCACCCGGGACGAGTGGACGCGGGAGCTCGAGCCCGTCGACTGCTGCGCCTCGCCCGTGCTGGAGGTGGACGAGCTGGCCGATGACCCCCACTGGCGGGAGAGGGAGCTGGTCCGACCCGTCGAAATCCCCGGTTGGGGAGTCCTGCGGGCGCTGGGGTTCCCGGTTCGGCTTTCCGGCACGCCCGCGTCGGTCCGAAGGCCGCCGCCCGGCCTGGGGGAGCACACCCGGGAGGTGCTGACCGAGGCGGGGCTGTCGGACGGGGAGATTCAGGCCCTCCTGACCGAAGGGGCGGCGGCAGGCGCGTGATCCTTGACCCCGGTCAAGGCGCTGGAAACCGATCCGAGGTGAGATGCATCCAACCGCTCGGAACCCACGCGCCGGAGGGATGCCATGGGCCTCGACGCCTTGCTCGTCGTGTTGCTCGCGGTCCTGGTCGGGATCTACGGGATCTACTGGCTGGAGGCCCCCGGGACCGGCCCGGCGGGGCAGGACCGTCAGGACTCGCAGTGAATCGCCTCGACCGGACACGTCTCCGCCGCCTCCGTGATCCGGTCGTCGAGGGAGAGGTCCGCGTCGTCTCGAACCGTGGCCACGTCGCCCTCGAGCTCGAACACCTCGGGGCAGATGTCCACACAGGTGCCGCAGGCGATGCACTCGTCATCGATCCAGACCTTCTTCATGGGGCTCCTCCCGGGTGCGAGGGGGAAGGGGATCCGCTCCCTGCGGGGGTCGACCCCGGCAGGGGAATTCGTCGGAACAGGACCCCGGCGGCGGAACGGATGCTCAGATCCGCAGACGGGGTGAGGGGGGTGGCCTCGGGGTTGATCTCCACCACCACCGCCCCCCGGGCCAACAGGGGAAACGAGGCCACCGGCTGGACCACGGCCGAGGTGCCGATCACCAACAGAAGGTCCGCCTCCTGCACCGCCTCCGTGCTCCGGGTCAGGGCCTCGGCGGGCAGCGGCTCTCCGAACCACACGACTCCTGGCCTCAACAACCCGCCGCACTCGGGGCAGCGGGGCGGCACGGGCACCGGCACCCGCCGGTCCTCGCCCTCCCGGCCGCAGCGGGTGCAGCGGACCACCCAGACGTTGCCGTGCACCTCGACCAGCCGGCGGCTTCCCGCCAGGCGGTGCAGCCCGTCCACGTTCTGGGTGATCAGCAAAAACCCGGGGTTGGCCCGTTCGTAAGCGGCGAGCCACCGGTGGGCCGGGTTGGGCCGGGCCGGGGCGATCCGTTCCCTGCGCCAGTTGTACCACTCCCATACCAACGCGGGGTCGCGGGCGAACGCCTCGGGCGTGGCCAGATCCTCGGGCCTGTGGCGCCTCCACAGCCCGTCCGGTCCCCGGAACGTGGGTACCCCGCTCTCCGCCGACACGCCGGCGCCGGTGAGGGCCACGGGACGCCGGGCTTCCCGGACCAGGCGGATCAGCTCGGCCACCGGATCCCGGCCGCTCACCCCCACACCTCCTGGGCCGTCCGGATCTGGGACCAGACCAGTTCCTCGAACCGCTCCTGCTCTTGCCGGCGGCGGGGTTCGTCCCATCCCAGCTCCCGGGCCATGAGTCGGGAGGCTGCCTCGGCCACCCCCAGCCCCCGGTCGGGCCGCAGACCCGTCCCCAAGCGCCGCAGCAGCACGTCGTCCAGGTGCTGGGCCCCTTCCTGGTGCACGGCGTAGACCACCTGGGCCTTCCGGTCGTCGCATCCCGGACCGAGGCGTTCGCGCAGTTCCTCGCGCCCGAGACCCAGCTCGATCACGTCGCACGCCTTCCGGCCGTACAGGCTCACCAGGTGGTCCACCACTTCCCGGGGAATGTGGGGCAGGCTCTCCATGCACTCGACCAGGTTCTCCCGGTACACGACCTGGTCCCCGAACCCTCCGCCAACGAGGGGGGTGCGGTCCGTGGTCCCGGGAATCGCGGCGCCCAGGTGCCGGCACGCCGCGTCCACGCCGTATTCTGCCAGCCGACGAAACAGCGTCAGGTTCCCCCCTGCCAGGGTGACGAACCCCGGGGGGCCGCCCGAGGGGATCACCTCGAACCGGCAGGGCAGATCCCCGGCCCGGTCCTGTTGCCCCCGGGGCACGGCCCAGGCGCCGGCCTCGGCCAGGAGCAGCTGGGAACGGTCCCGGGCCAGGCCCGGCATGCGCGCCCGGGCCAAACCCACCCACTCCCTCAGGCCGTCCACGTCGGGATGGACGGCCTCCGAGGGGTCGGAGAGGTCGCGCAGGTGCCACCCGGCCACCACGTGCCCGTCCCTGGGCACGGCGAAGCACGGCGGGAACGACTCGCACCACAGGGCGGTGTCCAGGTCCGCGTCGATCCACAGATGGGCTCCCTGCAGGATCCGGATCCGGGCCACCCAGCCCGGGCCGGCCCGGCGTCCCAGCTCGTCCGCCCACGCCCCGGCCGCGTTGATCACCGCCCGGGCCTCCAGCACGTGCCGGCGACCCGTCTGGACCTCGCGGACCTCCAGGCGAAACGAGCCCTGGACCGTGCGGATCCGCTCCACCTCGTGGTAGTTTCGACAGTCCGCGCCCTGCTCCCGGGCCGAGAGCACGTGCTCCAGAACCAACCGAGAGGGAAGGGGACAGTGGAAGTCGTAGAACAGCCCCGCCCCCAGGAGACCCTTGCCGGCAAGCACGGGCGCCCGGCGCAGCGCCTCGCGTTCGGACAGGATCTGGCAGACGGGATCGCCCGATCCCATGCTGAGCCAGTCGTAGAACCGAAATCCCCAGCGGATCCGCCGGAGGGTGAGGGAGCCTCCGCGGTAGGCGGGCACGATCACCGGCAGGGGCCGGATGAGGTGGGGCACGATCCGGTGGAGAATCTCCCGTTCCCGAAGGCATTCCAGGGCCAGATGGAACTTCCGGTCCCGGGCGAACCGGAGCCCGCTGTGGATCAGGCCCGCGGCCCGGCCCGTGGTGCCCGAGGCCCAGTCCCCCCGCTCGAGGAGCACCACCCGCAGCCCCCGCAGCACCGCGTCTCGGGCCGCCGCGGCTCCCACGATCCCACCCCCCACCACCGCGATGTCATAGGGACGCGTGGTTCCCACCCGACGCCTTCTCCTCTCCGAGCACGAGCCGCAGCACCAGGTTCGCCTGGGCATGGGCCGCCACCCCCACGCGGGGGGCCATGAGCCCCACCCCGGGCCGGGCCTCGGACTCCAGGTCCCCCACCACGAACAGACGGGGGGCCACCCGATGGGTACGGATCGCGTCGCTGGGGCCGTACCCCGCGAGCCCCGAGGCCGCCACGATCCAGGTGTTCGGCATCCGGGCCAACACGGTCTCCACCAACATCGCCTTCTGGTCGGCCCGATCGAAGGCCTCGACCACCACCAGGCAGTCCTGGAACACCTCGGGCACGTTGGCCGGGGTCAATCGCACCGGCCGCAGTTCCAGGTCCACGTAAGGGTTGATCCGGCGCAGGTTGTGGGCCAGCGCCTCCACCTTGGGCAGGCCGATCTGGTCCACGAAGTACTGTTGACGGTTGAGGTTGCTGGGCTCGACCACGTCGAAGTCGGCCAGGACCAGCCGGCCGAACCCGGTGCGGGCCAGGGCGACGGCTACCTGGCTTCCCAGCCCCCCGAGCCCGGCGATGCCCACGCAGGCACGCTTCACCCGGTCGTGTACCCCCGGGGTATGGCGGGCCACCAGGAGGGCCTCCATCTCCTCGGCGGACGGAACCTCGCCCCTCCGGATCAGAACGATCTCGTCACCCGGCCGCACCGGCTCCTCGGCGCGGGCCGGGAACCCGTTTCGGACCAGCACGTCCGCGCCGGGTTTGAACCGGTCACGCAGGTCCCCCACCCGTGAGCCCTCGGGCACCTCCACCGTCCGTTCGTTGACCCTGATCCGAAGCACCTGGAACCTCCTGGGCCGAGGTGTGCAGGCGATTGTGGCACCGGACCGGCCGGTTCGCAACCCGTGTCTTGACAGGAGGGCCATCCGGGCTAGGCTCGGATTCCACGCCGTTCCCCCGTTCGACCCAACGCCGGGAGGGTGCCATGGACCTGGATCGGGAAATCCGCCGTCTCGCCCGTCTCGCCCGCACGGAACATCCCTTCTTCACCGTGTACCTGAACACCCGCTGGAACTCCGAGAGGGAGCGCGAGCGGGTGCGGATCTTCGTGAAGTCGAGGCTGCGGGAGTGTCTGGGGTCGGAGCCGGCCGAGGCCGGTGCCGGAGTGGAGGCGGATCGGGAGAAGATCGAGCACTACGTGAAAGGGCTCGTGGCTCGGGAGTGGGACGAGGAGTACAACGGCGTGGCCGTGTTCGCGTGCTCGGGGTTGGGGGTGTACCGAATCGTCCGCAGCTACATCCCGTTCCGGGACGAGGTGCAGTGCGCGGACCGGCCGTTTCTGAAGCAAGCGGTGGAGAACCTGTGGGAGGGCCAGCGGGGGATCCTGGCCCACGTGGGATCGGAAGGGGGCAGCCTTTACGAGTTCCACCTGGGGGGCGTGGTGCGGACCTGGCGGTTCGAGGACGAGGAGTTCCCCGGCCGCCACGAGCAGGGCGGTTGGAGCCAGGCCCGGTATCAACGGCACGTGGAAGACCACCTTCACCGCAACCTGCGGCGGCTCGCGGACCGCATGACTGCCTGGGTGGACGAGAGGGGCGGGTGCCGGGTGGTGGTGGCCGGCCCCGACGAGATCGTGGCCGCGTTCGAGCGGGAGGTGCCCCGGCGGATCCAGGAGCGCCTCGCGGCGCGGCTTCGGGTGGACCCTCACGCCCGCCCGGCCGAGGTCGTGGAAAAGAGCCTGGCCGCGTTGGCCAGGGCCCGGGACGGTGAGGCCGCCGCACGGCTCCAGCGGGTGCTGGACCGGGACGGCGGACGGGCCCTGGGAGCCGTGGCGGTGTGCACGGCCGTGCGGGACGGCCGGGTGCACGAGTTGTTCCTGCTCAAGGGGTTCCGGCGGCCCGGGTGGGCGTGTGCGAGCTGCGGAGAGCTGGGGGAGAGGGTGCCCTTGGGGTGCCCACGGTGTGAGCGACCGGTGGAGGCCGTGGAATTGGGGGAGGAGTGGGTGCGCAGGGTTCTGGCGAGCGACGGACAGATCGCCTTCCTGGACGGCCACGAGGGGCTGGAGGAGGCCGGGGGGGTGGCGGCGGCCCTCCGGTACTGACTTTGGGCCTTCGACCCGCTGGGAGACTGGTGGGAGACTAGGAGGCTGGGAAGCTGGGAGGCTATTGACCGGCGACAAGATAGGCGGGTCACCTCGGAGGGTGGGGCAAGGGTTTCAGGGGACAGATTTCAGCGGACAGAAGACAGGAACTCCCGAAAAGTAGTTTGGGTTCCTGGGGGGATCCTCTAGGGGAACCGAAGAGCCTTCTCCCTGGCCACCGACTTCTGAATTCTGGCCCCTGAAACCCATGGCCCCTGACGCCGGTGTCGAGACGAGCTTTCGACCGACGGCCAACGACCGACGACCAACGACCGAAGTTACTGGGAAGTCTGATCCGTGACCGGCAGGTCCCTTGCCCCCCGACAAGGGAGTGAGTGGGTCTACTTCGTTGCCGGTTCAATACCTTCCCCGTTGCCCGACCCCGCAGGGGCCTGAGGAGGCTCCCTCGGCCGGTTGGGTCGACAACCACACCCAAAGGAGGACGATCATGGCAGTGGCTCGGGTTACCGAACTGGTGGCGGCATCGCCGGTGAGCTTCGACGACGCCATCCGCAAGGGGTTCGAACGGGCGGCCAAGACGCTGCGGAACATCACGGGGTTCCACGTCACCGAGTGGCGGGCCAGTGTGAAGGACGAGGCGATCCAGGAGTATCGCGTCACCATGCGGGTGACCTTCCTCCTGGAAGACACCCTATAGCCCTGGCCTCAGGACCGGGCCGAGCTCCGGCCGGCGGTCCTCGAGCAGGCGCGCAAGGGCCTCGAAACAGGCGTCCGGCACCTTGAGGGCTCCGTAGCCCGTGCCCAGGGCCGGGCCGTCGGAGCCGGGCTCGTGGAAATCGCTTCCGCCGGTCACCAGGAGGTTCCGGCGGGCGGCGAAGGAGCGGTATCGTTCCTGCTGCTCCCGGGTGTGTCGGCTGTAGAATGCCTCGACCCCTTCCAGGCCGAGATCCACCAGGTGGTCCAGGAGGGGGCGCAGCAGGTCGGGGGCGTCCTCTTCGATCAGACCGGGGTGGGCGAGGACCGCCACGCCACCGGCCCGCCGGATCGTCCGACAGGCCTCGGCCGGGTCCAGACGGTCCTTGTCCACGTAGGCCGGCTTGCCTCGGCCGAGCAGGCGGTCGAACGCGTCCTGCACGTCTCTGACCACCCCTTTCCGCACCAACACCCGGGCCACGTGGGGGCGTCCTACCAGGGCGGCGCCGGCCTCGGTGCGAACCTCGTCCAACGTGATCGGGATCCCCAGGTTTTGGAGGCGGGCGACCATCCGCGGGGCCCGCGTCTCGCGGCTGCGGGCCAGCCGCTCGAAGGCGGCCCTCACCTCCGGGATGCGGGGGTCGATGCCGTAGCCGAGAAGATGGAAGGTGACGTCCTTCCATCGGGTGGAGATCTCCACGCCGGGGACCACGGCGACCCCCAGGGCCCGGCCGGCCTCGACCAGCTCGGCGTTGCCGTCCACCGAGTCGTGGTCGGTCAGCCCCACGGCGCGAAGGCCGAGGCGGGCAGCCTCCTCCACGATGCGGCCGGGGGGCCAGGTGCCGTCCGAGGCGGTGCTGTGGGTGTGCAGATCCACCATGGGGGGTCTCTCCTGTGAGTGGGACCGGCTCATATACGCGTCCCGGGTTTCCGGGTCAAGGTTCCAAAGAGATTTCGGTAGACTTTTGAACACCTTGACTTTCAAGGGGCGGGCATCTAGCATCGGCTGCCTTCGGACACGCCCCCGTAGCTCAGTCGGATAGAGCACAGGATTCCTAATCCTGGAGTCGCAGGTTCGAGCCCTGCCGGGGGCACCATGTTCCTGCATGGGCCCGGGGTGGCCCCGAGGAGTTCGCGGGTATCCTCGGATCCGGCCCGGAGGAGAAGGGGGGCGGTTTGTAGAGGAGAGGGCGTTGGTGCGGGGACCTCGCCGGGAGGCGTTCGAGAGATGAACAAATCCGACCTGATCAAGGCACTGTCCGACCGGGGCGACATGCCCCTGAAGGAGGCCCGGGCGGCCGTGGAGGCCTTCTTCACGGCCATGGAGGAGGCGATCCTTCGGGAAGACCGGATCGAGATCCGAGGGTTCGGCAGCTTCTGCGTGAAGAAGTACGGGGCGTACGTGGGGCGCAACCCCAAGACGGGGGAACGGATCCAGGTGCCGCCGAAGCGGCTTCCCTACTTCAAGGTCGGCAAGGAGCTCAAGGAGAGGATCGATTCGTGATACCCTTCCGGGTCGGGGGGCGGGTATGTGCGTAGCGGTGCCGGGAGAGATCGTGCGATTGGCGGACGACGGGACCGCCGAGGTGGACTTCGGCGGGGTGCGGAGGGTCGTCTCCACGGCCCTGCTGCCCGAGGTGCAGCCCGGGGATTTCGTGATCGTGCACGCCGGCTTCGCCCTGCACCGGGTCGACCCGGACGAGGCCCGGCAGACCCGGGAGTTGTTTCGGCAGGTGCTGGATGAATCTCCTTCGTGACACGGGCCCGTCAGGGCCCGAACTCGTCTCTGGGCTCGTGGAACGGCTGCGCGCCTACCGCGGCCCCCCCGTGACCATCATGGAGGTATGCGGCACCCACACGGTGGCGGCGGCCCGGATGGGACTTCGGGGCCTGCTGCCGGAGGGGGTGCGGCTGCTGTCGGGTCCGGGCTGCCCGGTGTGCGTGACCCCGGTGGACCTGTTCGATCAGGCCCTCCACCTGGTCCGGGAGGCCGGGGTGATCCTGGCCACCTACGGCGACGCCGTGCGGGTGGTGTACTCGGCGCTGGACGCCCTGGCCCTGGCCGAACGAAACCCAGACCGAGAGGTGGTGTTCCTGGGCCTGGGGTTCGAGACCACGGCTCCCACCGTGGCCGCCGCGCTGCTGCGGGCCCGGCGGGACGAGGTGCGGAACTTCTCGGTGCTTTCGGCCCACAAAGCGATCCTCCCGGCCATGGAGGCCCTGCTCCAGGATCCCGAGGTGCGGATCGGGGCGTTCCTGTGCCCGGGACACGCCAGCATGGTGCTGGGGGCTAAAGCCTACGAACCGCTTGCCGAAAGGTACGGTATTCCATGCTGCGTGGCTGGGTTCGAGCCCGTGGACGTGCTGGCTGGGGTGCTACGCCTGCTCGGCCAGGTGCAAGGGGGGGAGGCACGGGTCGAGAACGCCTATCCCCGGGCGGTGTCGGCCGCGGGAAATCGGACGGCCCAGGAGGCGTTGGATAGGGTATTCCAGAGGGCCCCCGCCCGGTGGAGGGGGTTGGGGGAGATCGACGGGAGCGGGTACGACCTGCGGCCCGCCTTCGCACCCTGGGACGCCCGCAGGAGGTTTCTGCAGGGGGTGCGGTTCGAGGGCCGGGAACCCGCTGGATGCCGGTGCGCGGAGGTCCTTCGGGGCCGGATCGAGCCGGCGGAGTGCCCCTTGTTCGCCCGGGCGTGCACGCCCCAGCGGCCGGTGGGGGCGTGCATGGTGAGCTCCGAGGGCGCATGCGGCGCCCATTACCGCTACCGAAGGCGGGCCGATGGCTGAGCCGGTGGTGACCCGGGCCCACGGGGGCGGGGGCCGGGAGATGCGCGAGTTGATCCGGGACGTGTTCCTGGCCGGTCTGGGCGATGCGGGAGATGGGGGCTCGGACGATGCGGCGCGGATCGAGGTGCCTGCCTGCCGGCTGGCGGTGACCACGGACTCGTTCGTGGTGCAGCCCTGGCGGTTTCCGGGCGGGAACCTGGGGGACCTGGCGGTGTGCGGCACGGTGAACGATCTGGCCATGGTGGGTGCCCGTCCCCTGTACCTGACCGCGGGGTTCGTGCTGCCCGAAGGGTTCCCTTTGCGGGAACTCAAAGAGATCGTGGAGCGGATGGCCGAACGGGCGCGGGAGGCCGGAGTGCGGATCGTGGCCGGCGACACCAAGGTGGTGCCGTTCGGGGACCCGGTGGTCAACACGGCCGGCATCGGGGCGCTGCCCGAGGCGCCGGTCATCAGCGGGTCGGCGGCCCGGCCGGGCGACGCGGTCGTGCTGACCGGAGACGTCGGCCGCCACGGGATCGCGGTGCTGTCCCGGCGGGAGGGAATCGGGTTCGAGGCGGAGATCGAGAGCGACGTGGCCCCGTTGAACGGGTTGGTGGCGGCGCTCCTTGCCAGCGGCGCAGAGGTGCACGTCCTCAGGGATCCCACGCGGGGCGGCGTGGCCGGTGCACTCAACGAGATCGCGTCCGCCTCGTCCGTCGAGATCGTGATCGACGAGGCGCGCGTGCCCGTGGCTCCGGCGGTCCGGAGCGCCTGCGACCTGCTGGGATACGATCCGCTGGAGGTGGCCAACGAGGGATGCGCGCTGGCGTTCGTGGCCGGGAGGGATGCGCAACGAGCCCTGGAGGCCCTCCGGGCCCACCCCAGGGGCCGCCGGGCGGCCGTGGTGGGGGAGGTGAGGGAAGGGCCGGCCAGGGTGTTGGCCCGAACCGTGCTGGGAGGAACCCGGCTGGTGGACGAGCCGGCCGGGGAGCTGCTGCCGCGCATCTGCTGAACCGGGCCCGGGAGGGGAAAGTCACCCCTTGACGGACCGGATGTGGCGGCTAGGATCTCGCTTTCGGAAGGGTATCCCGCGTGCACCGCGAAGGGCCTTTTCTCCGTGGGGGACGTCCGCCCCTGGAAAGGGGCGAGGGGAGTCGGCGATGGACGATCGTCACACGGTTCTGGTGGTGGACGACGATCCGGGAATCTTGGCGTACCTGGACAGCCTGCTGTCTTTGCAGGGGTATCGGGTCGTTACCGCGGAAACCGGCGAGGCGGCCCTGGCCCGGCTGAACAACGGCCTACGGCCCGACGTGGTCGTGCTGGACGTGATGATGCCCGGCATGGACGGGCTGGCCACCCTGCGTCACCTGAGGGACCGGGACCCCGAGCTGCCGGTGATCATGCTCTCGGGGGTGGGCCGCACCGCCACGGTGGTGGAGGCCATGCGCTCCGGCGCGTACGACTACATCGACAAGTCGTTCGAGGCCGACGAGCTGAACCTGGCCCTGGAGAAGGCGCTGGAGCGGCGGCGACTGGTCCAGGAGATCCGGGAGCTGCGCAGCCAGCTGGCCGAGCAGGAGCAGCTGGACCCGATTGTAGGGGTGAGCCAGTCCCTGCAGGGGATGAAGGACCTGCTGGACTCCATCGCCGACACCGACGTGACGGTGCTGATCGAGGGGGAGAGCGGGGTGGGCAAGGAACTGGCGGCGCGCCGGCTCCACACCAAATCCTCTCGCCGACGGGGTCGTTGGGTGAAGGTGAACTGTGCGGCCCTGCCCCCGGACCTGCTGGAGAGCGAGCTGTTCGGGTACGAGAAAGGGGCTTTCACCGGGGCTCAGAAGCGCAAGGTGGGGCGCTTCGAGTACGCCGACGGCGGCACCATCTTCCTGGACGAAATCGGGGAGATGAGCCTCCCGCTCCAGGCGAAGCTGCTGCAGGTGCTTCAAGACCGGGAGTTCTGCCGGGTGGGGGGGAACGAGCCGGTACGGGTGGACGTGCGCATCGTGTGCGCGACGAACCGGGATCTGCGGCAGGCCGTGGAGAACAAGGAGTTCCGGGAGGACCTGTACTACCGTCTCAACGTGGTCAACGTGCGGATCCCCCCCTTGCGGGAACGCAGGGAGGATATCCCCCTCCTGACCCGGTACTTCCTGCACAAGTACGTGGAGAAGTACGGCCGGGGGCCGTCGGAGATCTCCGATCCCCTGATGGCGTACTTCCTGTCCTACGACTGGCCCGGGAACGTGCGGGAGCTGGAGAACCTGGTCAAGCGGTTGGTGATCCTCAACGACGAGCGGTTCCTGTTCAGCGACTTCCGGGCCAAGAACGTCACCCCGGCCACCCCTTCACCGGAGCCGCTGGTGCCGGAGGACCCCCTGGACCGAATCGACCTCGACGGGGCCGACGAGGTGATCTCGCTCAAGGAGATCGCGCGCAAGGCCGCGATGCAGGCCGAGCGGCGGATGATCGCGGCGGTGCTCCGCCAGACCAACTGGAACCGCCGGAAGGCGGCCCAGCTGCTCGACATCAGCTACAAGACCCTTCTATACAAGATTCGGGAGTGCGGCCTGGAGCCTGGGCAGTGAGGGGGAGGGCGGGCTTCTCAGCCTCGTAGAGGGTCGCGATGCCGAACGTGAGGTCCCGATAGCGGGGGCGCTCGAACCCGGCCCGGGCCATCATGGCGGCGAACCGGTGTCGGGGGGGAAATCCTTCCACGCTGCGCGGCAGGTAGCGGTAGGCATCGAAGTTGCCGGAGATCAGTCCGCCCACGAACGGAAGGACCCGGTGGAAGTACACCCGGTACAGGGCCGCAAGGCCCGAGGACCGGGGGATCGAGAAGTCCAGGATCAGCAGCCGGCCGCCGGGGCGCAGCACCCGGTGGAGCTCGGCCAGGGCCCGCTCCCGGCGGACCACGTTGCGGATCCCGAACGCCATGGTGGCCGCGTCAAAGGTGGCGTCCCGGTAGGGAAGGTCCTCGGCCGAGGCGTTTTGCAGGAGGATCCGTGCGGCGGCGCCGCGGCGGCGCAGCTTGGGGGTGCCGGCCCGAAGCATCGGCAGGGCGAAGTCGGCCCCGAACACCCGGGCGGCCGGCCTCTGCCGGACGATCTCCAAGGCCACGTCGCCGGTCCCGCAGGCCAAGTCCAGCACCCGCCGGCATCCGGAGGGCAGGCGCCGCACCATCTGCCGGCGCCAGCCCACGTCCACCCCAAGGCTCAGGATCCGGTTCAGAAGGTCGTAGGTGGGGGCGATGGCAGAGAACATCGCCCGGACCGCCCGGGCCCGGGACTCGGCCGTGGCGCTCATCCGCCCCCCACAAACCGGACCACCTCCAGCCGGTCCCCGTCGGACAGCACGGTCCGGTCGAAGTCGTCCCGGGCCACGATCTCCCCGTTGCGCTCCACCACCACCGAGGCGGGCTGCACCCCCAGAGAGACCAAGAGGGCGCCCAGCGTGGTTCCGGCGTCCACCGGCCGGGGCTCCCCGTTGACCACCACCACCGTCACGGCAATACTCCTTCCCAGTAACTTCGGGCCTTCGGCCCGCTGGGCAGCTAGGCGGCCGGACGGCTCCCCAGCCCCGCCGCCGTCACCCGTCACTTGTCACGGCCCTTCCCGTTGCCCGGCCCTGGGGGACGGGTTCGGGTGGGGCGTCACGGGCCGGTGTCGTGCAGGGCTGCGTCCCAGTCCTTCCACACCGGCTCCACGCCGAGCTCGAGGAGTCGAGCGGCCACCTCGCCGGGGCTGCGGCGGTCCTCCACCCGGAACTGCACGTCGGCCTGGCCGGGGCGGGTGTAGCCCCCCGGCTCGGTCCGGGACCCCGCGCTGGTGTGGGTCACGCAGATCTGGGACAGGCCGTCCCGCAGCTCCGGGCTCTCTCGGGTCGACAACACCAGCCCCACGTTTGGCAGAAGCAGCCGCAGGGCGCACATGAGCTGCACCAGCTCCCGGTCGGAGACGGGGTGGGGCGGGGTGTACCCCCCCGGAGCGGGTCGGAGCCGGGGGAACGAGATGGTGACCTGCGTCTGCCAGAACCGTCGCTCGAGCCACAGCGCGTGCAGGGCCAGCCCCACCGCCTCGAGCCGCCACGGCCCCAGCCCCAGGAGGGCACCGAGCCCCACCCGACGCATGCCGGCCCGAGCCGCCCGCTCCGGGGTGGCGAGCCGCCAGGAGTAATCGGCCTTTCGGCCGGCCGGGTGGACCTGCCGGTACCGGTTCGGATCGTAGGTCTCCTGGAACACGGTGACCCCGTCCACCCCTGCCCGGGCGAGCCGCCGGTATCCGTCTTCGTCCAGCGGGTAGATCTCGACCGAAAGGCTCGGGAACCGGGACCCCAGGCGCCGGGCCAGGGCCTCGAAGTACGACACCGGCACCGCGGCCGGGTTCTCGGACGATACGATCAGCAGGTTGCGGAACCCCTGCTCCCACAGGACCCGAGCCTCCGCCTCGGCCTCGTCCAGGCTCAGGGTGGTGCGCCGGATCGGGTTGTGGCGGTTGAACCCGCAGTAGACGCACGCGTTCACGCAGTCGTTGGATACATACAGGGGGGCGTAGAGCTGGACGACTCGGCCGAACCGTTCCCGGGTCAGGCACTGGGCCTGCCGGGCCAGGGGCTCCAGGAAGGGGGCGGCGGCCGGGGAGATCAGCGCCAGGAACCCCTCCAGGTCCACGACCCGCCGGGCGAGGGCGCTCTCCACCTGCTCCGGGGTGGCTCGGTTCACCTGGGCCACCAGGTCCGCCACGTCGTTGCGGTGCCAGAACTCTTCGAAGCT
>JAADGT010000214.1:0-3038 GCA_013152215.1 Deltaproteobacteria bacterium | reverse complement strand
GTCCCGCAGGAAGCCGGTCAGGGGGCTCGACGGTCGGGCCTGCCGGGATACCGGCGCCCTGCCGGCCAGGAACGCCTCGCGGCCCGCCTCCACCCCCTTCCGGAAGGCCGCGGCCATGGCCACCGGGTCGCGGGCCACGGCCACGGCCGTGTTCACGAGCACCGCGTCGGCACCCAGCTCCATCGCCTCGGCCGCGTGGGACGGAACCCCCAACCCAGCATCGACCACCACCGGCACCGTGGCCTGCTCGATGATGATCCCCACGGACTCCCGGGTCAGGAGCCCCCGGCCCGAGCCGATGGGCGAGCCCAGGGGCATCACCGTGGCGGTGCCCAGGTCCTCCAGGCGTTTCGCCAGGACCGGGTCCGCGCCGATGTACGGCAGGACCGTGAACCCTTCCCGCACCAGCACCTCGGCCGCCCGCAGGGTCTCCACCGGGTCGGGCAACAGGTAACGGGGATCGGGGGTCACCTCGAGCTTGACCCAGTCCGACAGCCCTGCGGCCCTGGCCAGCCGGGCCAAGCGCACGGCCTCGTCGGCGTTTCGGGCGCCCGAGGTGTTCGGCAGCAGCAGGTACCGGTCCCGGTCGATGTGGGCCAGGATGTCCTCCTGGGGCCGGCTCAGGTCCACCCGCCGGAGCGCCACGGTCACGATCTCTGTGCCCGAGGCGGCCAGGGCCTGGGCCATGGCCTGGGGGTTCGGGAACTTGCCGGTGCCCATCAGGAGCCGGGACCGAAAGGTGCGACCGGCGATGACCAGACGGTCATCGCCGGTGGTGCGGACGTCGCTCATTCGTCTGCCTTGGAATCGCTGGATTTGTAAGCAATGGCGGCTGTCGAGTAGTATCGCAGAGCGATTTCCAGGATGCAACCGAGGGGGCGGGCCGAGGCCGCAAGGAGGTGAGGGCACGATGCGACGGATTTCCTGGGGGGCTCTGGCCCTGTTGTTCCTGATGCCGATGGCGGCGTGGGCGTTCAAGCGCACGCGGGAGGGGCAGGAGGTCAAGGATTTCCGGCTGACCACTCCGGCCGGGGAGATCGTGCACCTCAGGGAGGCGTTGGGCTCCAGGGCGACGGTCGTGGTGTTCTGGGCCATGTGGAGCCCGCGCAGCGAGGAGGCCCTGCGGGACTTCCAGGCCCTGTACGAGCGGTATGCCGACCGGGGGCTGCAGGTGATTGCCGTGAACGTGGAGCACCAGGAGCGGCATCCCGGGGAGATGGAGGCGATCGGTCGGTGGGCCGCCGAACGGGGGCTGACCTTTCCGGTGGTGGTGGACATGGACCTGTCCGTGTTCAACCGCTACGGGGTGATCGCGGTGCCGTCCCTCCTGCTGTGCGATGCGGAGGGCACGATCCGGGCCCTGCTGGAGGGATACTCCGACATGACCCGGGACGGGTTCAAGGAGCGGGTGCTGGAGCTGCTGGGCGTGCTGACCAAGCCGGAGGCGGCGTCGGCCGAGGCCCAACCGGCCTACCGGCCCAAGGGGATGGCCGAGCGATACACCCGCATGGGGGAGATCCTGCTCCAGCGCCACATGGCCGCCCGGGCCGTGAAGGTGTTCCGGCAGGCCCTGGAGGAGGATCCCGACTACCCCCGGGCCCGGCAGGGGCTCGCCCGGGCCCAGGAGGTGCTGAGCAAGGAGCAGGGCCGAAGCGCTCCCAAGGAGGTGGAGGCCCGACGGCCGGCACCCGTCCGGGGGCCGGAGAAGCAGGAGGGATCCGAGCCGGTCGCAGCACCGGAGAAGACGGAGCCCGAGAAGGCCGAGGCGGCCAAGAAGCCTGAGAAGCCCGAGAAGCCAGAGGAACCGGAGACGGCCGAGACGACCGAGAAGGCCGCGGCGAGGACGAACCCCCGGGCCCTGCGGTATGTGCGCATGGGCAGGCTGCTGCTCGCCCGGAAGTTCTACCCCAATGCCGAGGCCGTGTTCCGGCGGGCCGTGGAGGCCGACCCCGCGTGCCAAGAGGCGTACCTGGGGCTGGCCGAGGCCCTGGAGGCCCAGGGGAAGACCGAGGAGGCGCAGCAGGTCCGGGAACGGGCCGGGTCCGTCCCCCGCGTGGAGGCGCCCCAGGCCCCTTCGGGGCCAGACAACGAGGGAAGGTGACAGGGTGGGGGCCCGGGGGCGGTTGCCGGCGGGGGGCAGACCCCATGCCCCGGGGAGCTTTGTTGATGGCCTGGAGCCGCCCGCCTGACTGCCTAGCCACCTAGCGGGCGGAAGGCCCGAAAGCCGATGTCGGTGCGGCGCCGAACCCGAGAGGAGGAACCGATGAAGGTGGGAAACCTGGAGGAGATTGAGGCGACCCCGGTCCGGATGGAGGGAGCCCAAGGGGTGCGGATGCGGGTCGTGATCGGTGAGGACCAGGGTGCGCCCCGTTTCGTGATGCGGGTGTTCGACGTGGACCCCGGCGGACACACTCCCTACCACACCCACGACTTCGAGCACGAGGTGTTCGTGGTGGAGGGGCGCGGGACCCTCCTGGAGGAGGGGCGCTCCACCCCGCTGGGGCCGGGGGACGTGGTGTACGTGGCGCCCGGCGCGCTCCACCGGTTTCTGGCCTCGGACGAGCAGGGGCTTCGGTTCATCTGCGTCGTGCCCCGGAGCTGAGTTCCGCTAGGACGCTTGGAGGCTTGAAAACCTCAGTGGTTGCCAAGCGTTCCAAGCATGGCCGCGCCTCTTCGGCACCGCCTCACGGTCCGGGCCAAGGGGTCTTCCGATCAGGGGCGCAAGCGCGTCTATTTCGTTGCCGGGGCAGGCACAGAGAAACCTTCCGGACGGCGGCGCATCCAAGAGTCGACTTCGGTCGTCGGTCGAAAGGCCATGACTCGTCGGGGCGGCGGGGCGCTTCCCGATGCCATCCTCGCCAACGCCCTGCCCGTCCCTAGTGTCATGGAGCTCAAGAAAGCATATGCCTGGCGACGGTGGGGCTGGGGGCTCCGACGAAGCGCGACGGCCGAGCAGCCCGGGCCGCCCGGCGCCAGGGGAGCGGCTGCGGCGCGTGTCCTCACGCGCCGCAGCGGACCGCGCCGAGGCGGCCCCTGCG
>JAADGT010000010.1 GCA_013152215.1 Deltaproteobacteria bacterium | reverse complement strand
GGCGCGGCCCCCCGGAGCAGGCGCGAATCCGCCGCGGGGCTCCGGTCGGGAGGCCTCCGGCGCGCCCAAGGCATCGATCCCGACTCGAACAAGGGGAAACCATGAGGTACGCGGAAACCGGAGTCAACCTGGAGATCGACCTGTCCAGCGGGAACATCGAGAAGGTGGTCACGGACCCCGAGGACACCCGGCTGTACCTGGGCGGGCTGGGCACCAACGCGAAGATCCTGTGGGACCGGGTGCCGCCCGAGGTGGAGCCGTTCTCCGAGGACAACCTCCTGATCTTCAGCGCGGGGCTGCTGTGCGGCACCCCGGCCATCGGCTGCAACCGGACCATCGTCTCGACCATCTCCCCCCAGACCCGGCTCATGGCCTTCTCGATGATGGGCGGGTTCTGGGCGCCGGAGCTCAAGTACGCCGGGTACGACAAGGTGATCCTTAGGGGCAAGGCCCCGGACCTGGTGTACATCTGGATCCACAACGACAAGGTGGAGATCCGCGACGCCCGGCACCTGGCCGGAAAGGGCGCCATCGAGACCGCCGAGATCATCAAGAAGGAGCTGAACGAGCCCAGGGCCCAGGTGGCGGCCATCGGCCTGGCCGGCGAGAACCGGGTCTACTTCGCCTCCATCGAGCAGGGCCGGTCCAGCGCCAGCCGCCAGGGCCTCGGCGCGGTGATGGGCGACAAGCGGGTCAAGGCGATCGCGGTGCGCGGCACCGGCGACATCAGCGTGGCCCGGCCGGACGAGTTCATCCGGCTGTGCGACGAGGTGATGGACTACATCAAGTGGCGCGCCGCCAACCCCATCAAGGGGGTCATGCCGATCCTGGCGGGCCTGGGCTCGCCCCAGGAGATGGCGATCCACGACGAGAAGTGGCACACCGAGAACTTCATGTGGGGCAACTCCCGGGTCCGGCGCAAGGGCTTCTGGACCGAGGAGATCGAGAAGCAGTGGACCGAAACCATGGAGCGGGCCCGCAAGCGGCTGATCAGCTGCTACAACTGCCCCATGAAGTGCGGCGCCACCCTCAGCCTGCCCGGCACGCCCACCTACATGATGAAGTGCTTCTCCAAGCTCACCTACACGATGGCGGCCTTCTCGGACCTGGAGTTCGGGCTGCGGATCGCCCAGCGGGCCACCGAGTACGGGGTGGACGGGTTCTCCACGCCCCAGGTCATGGCGTTCGCGTTGGAGCTCTACGAGAACGGCATCCTCACCGACGAGGACATGGCCGGCATGCCCCCCGACACCGAGGGCCGGTTCTTCTGGCTGCTCGACCGGATCGTGCGGCGCGAGGGCATCGGCGACGTGCTGGCCGACGGCACCTACTGGGCCGCGAAGCGGATCGGCAAGGGAGCGGAGGCCTACGCCCACAACAACATCAAGAAGCACGAGCAGCTTCCGCTCAAGCTCTCGATGCTCAACCCCATCTACTTCCTGATGTACAGCACGGGGGAGAAGATCAACATCACCCAGATCGAGGGCCAGTTCCCCCAGGCCCCGTTCCCCACCCGGGAGCAGCGCGAGGAGTTCGTGAAGGACTGGTTCCAGGTGCCGGACGACCGGTTCAAGCAGTACTTCGTGGACTGGGAGCCCCGGGGCAAGAACTCGATCCCCTACTACCCCACCCCCCAGATGTGCTGCGACATCGTGGACTGGCAGGAGATGATGCACTACATCGACGACGCCCTGGGCATGTGCGCCGGGCTGTCGTCGTTCCCCCTGAAGCCCCCGTACCACATCCACAACTACCCCAAGATCATCTCGGCCGGAGCCGGGTTCGAGATGGACGAGGACACGCTCAAGCAGGCGGCCCGGCGCTACCGCACCCTGGTGCGGGCCAACAACATCCGCCGGGGCATGCGCCGCAAGGACGAGAAGCCCCCCGAGAACCATTGGAAGCACCGGTTCCCCGAGCTGGAGAAGGAGCTCCTGGACACCTACTACAAGTTCAAGGGGTGGAACGAGGACGGCATCCCCACGAAGGAGACCCTGGAGGCCCTGGGCCTGGACTACGTGGCCCAGGAGTTCCTGGAGCGGGGGATCCTCAAGGAGGAGGACGCCTCCGGGGCCCAGCCCAAGACCGAGCAGACGCCGGCAGAGTGACCGAACCGGAGAGGTGGTTCCGACATGCCTGAGAAGACGAAAAAGACCAAGATCATCAAGCGCATCCACGTGGATGCGGACAAGTGCAACGGCTGCCGGGCCTGCGAGATGATCTGCTCGGCGTTCCACGCGTCGCCCAAGTACAGCACGAACAACCCGGCGCGGGCCCGCATCCGGGTGATCACGGATCCCCTGCGGGACATCTACCTGCCGGTGTACGCCGGCGAGTACACCCCGGCCGAGTGCATGGGCCGCAACACCTACACCCTCGAGGGCAAGTTCTACGACGAGTGCGCCTTCTGCCGCGCGGCCTGCCCCTCCCGGGCCGACTTCAAGGAGCCCGACTCGGGGCTCCCGCTCAAGTGCGACATGTGCGAGAGCGTGCCCGAGGTGGACGAGCCCTTGTGCGTGAAGTGGTGCCTCGTGGACGCCCTGACCTACGAGGAGGTGGAGGTCGAGGTCGACGAGGACGAGGAGGAGCCGCGGCCCGAGGAGGTGGAGCTGGGGCTCGAGTCGCTCGTGGACCGGTTCGGCATGGACAAGGTGCTCGAGACCGTGGCCCGGCTCGCCAAGAAGGACTGATCCGGCCCGTCCCGCCGTGACGAGGGGTGTCCCGTGGAGAACGTAGCCGACTACAAAGAGATCGCCGAACTGATCGAAGGCGCCGGCGGCGAGGCGTTTCGGCGCTGCTTCCAGTGCGGCATGTGCGACGTGGTGTGCCCGTGGAACCGGGTGCGCCGGTTCAGCATGCGAAAGATCGTGCGCCAGGCCGCGTTCGGCATGACCGAGATCGAGAACGAGGAGATCTGGCGCTGCACCACCTGCGGCCGGTGCCCCCAGCGGTGCCCCCGGGACGTGCGCCAGATCGACTCGGGAATGGCCCTGCGGCGGATCGCCACCGAGTACGGGGTGTTCCCCGAGAACGTGCGGCCCGTGCGGGGGGTGAGCGGCAACCTGAGCACCCAGGGCAACCCCTTCGGTGAGGCCCGGGAGGCCCGGGGGGCCTGGGCCGAGGCCCTGGGCGTGCGGCCGTTCTCCGAGGAGATGGAGATCCTCTACTTCGCCGGGTGCTACTTCAGCTACGACAGCCGGCTGAAGAAGGTGGCCGCGGCCACGGCCGAGATCCTCCAGCGGGCCGGGGTGGAGTTCGGCATCCTGGGCGAGGCCGAGAGCTGCTGCGGCGAGAGCATCCGAAAGGCGGGGGACGAGGAGGTGTTCAAGAAGCTGGCCCGGCAGAACATCAAGGCGTTCATCGACCGGGGGGTCCGCCGGGTGCTCGTGTCGTCGCCCCACTGCTACCACACCTTCAAGAACGAGTACCCCGAGTTCATGGTCCACTTCGAGGTGGTCCACATGAGCCAGTTCCTGCTCGACCTGATCGAGCAGGGCCGGCTCGAGCTCACCCGCGAGGTCCCCCTGAAGGTCACCTTTCACGACCCCTGCTACCTGGGCCGCCACAACGGGCTCTACGACGAGCCCCGCGAGGTCCTCCGGCGCGTGCCCGGGGTGGAGCTCGTGGAGATGGCCGACAACCGGGAGGACAGCCTGTGCTGCGGCGGGGGCGGGGGCCGGATCTGGATGGACACCCCCAAGGGCGAGCGGTTCTCGGACCTGCGGGTGGCCCAGGCCCTGGACGCGGGGGCCCGGGTGCTCGCCACGTCGTGCCCCTACTGCATCTCCAACTTCGAGGACAGCCGGCTCGCCCTCAAGGACGACGACGCGCTCAGGGTCATGGACCTCACCGAGATCGTGAGGGAGGCCCTGTAGGCCCTGGCCCCGGCGGCCGGCACACCCGGGGCGGGAGGACGTCTGCCCCGGGACGATTCGTCACCAACACGCAGGAAGACCCGGAACGAGGCGGAGGACATGGCGAAGGAACTGGTGGAGCGACTGCAGGCGGAAGGGCTGTTCAAGAAACTGGGGGACGGCGAGTTCGGCGACGTGCTGGTGGTGGGCGGCGGCGTCAGCGGCATCCAGGCCGCGCTCGACCTCAGCTCCGCCGGGTTCAAGGTGTACCTGGTGGAGTCGGGCCCCTCCATCGGCGGCCACATGGCGCAGTTGGACAAGACGTTCCCCACCAACGAATGCTCCATGTGAATTCTCTCGCCCAAACTGGTCGAGGTCGGCCGGCAGCCAAACATCGAGGTTCTCACCTACACCGAGGTGGAAAACGTCCGGGGCGAGGCCGGAAACTTCCGGGTCGTCCTGAAGAAGAAGCCCCGGTACGTCATCGAGGATAAGTGCACCGGGTGCACGGTGTGCGTGGAGTACTGCCCCGTGCAGTACCCGGACCCGTTCAACCAGGAGATCTCCCTCAACAAGGCCATCCACGTCTACTTCTCGCAGGCCGTTCCGCTCATCACGTACATCGACGAGAGCTGCCTGTACCTGAAAGAGAAGAAGTGCGGCATCTGCTCGGCCGTGTGCAAGGCCGGAGCGATCGACTTCACCCAGTCCGAGGAGACCCTGGAGGTCCGGGTGGGGGCGGTGATCCTCTCGCCCGGGTTCGAGCCGTACGATCCGAAGCTGCTCAGGGAGTACCGGTACGGCGAGTTCGCCAACGTCGTGACCAGCATGGACTACGAGCGGCTCATGAGCGCCACCGGGCCGTTCCAGGGCCAGATCCTGCGCCGGTCCGACCTGAAGCACCCCCGCCGGGTGGCGTGGCTCCAGTGCGTGGGCTCCCGCCAGGTGCGCGAGGGCGCCAACAGCTACTGCTCGGCCGTGTGCTGCACCTATACCCAGAAGCAGGTGCTCCTGACCAAGGAGCACGACGACGGGGTCGAGTGCACGGTGTTCCACAACGACATCCGGGCCTACGGCAAGGACTTCGAGACCTACTTCCAGCGCGCCGAGGCCCTGCCCGGGGTCCGGTTCATCCGCAGCTACGCATCGATCGTGCGGGAGGACCCCGAGACCAAGAACGTGACGGTGCGCTACAGCACCCCGGACGAGGGCGTCAAGGAGGAGGAGTTCGACCTGGTGGTGCTGTCGGTGGGGCTCACCCCGCCGGCCGACGTGGAGCGTCTCGCCGAGACCTTCGGCGTGGACCTCAACGACCACGGGTTCGTGCAGGCCTCCCCCTCGAACCCGGTGGAGACGAGCCGGCCCGGGGTGTTCGTGAGCGGCGCGTTCCAGGGCCCCACCGACATCCCCGAGTCGGTGTTCAGCGCCAGCGCGGCCGGGTCCCAGTGCGGCCGGCTCCTGGACCGGCGGCGCGGCAAGCTGGCCACGGAGCGGCGCTACCCGCTGGAGCGGGACACCTCGGCCGAGGAGCTTCGCATCGGCGTGTTCGTGTGCCACTGCGGGGCCAACATCGGCCGGATCGTGAACGTGCCCTCGGTGGTGGAGGAGGTGCGCAAGCTCCCCCACGTGGTGTTCGCGGACGAGCAGCTCTTCTCGTGCGCCACCAACTCGGCCCAGGACATCACCAAGGTGATCCAGGAGCAGCGCCTCAACCGGGTGGTGGTGGCGGCGTGCTCCCCCCGGACCCTCGAGCCGCTGTTCCGCGACACCCTGAAGGAGGCCGGCCTCAACCAGTACTACCTGGAGATGGCCAACATCCGGGAGCACTGCTCCTGGGTGCACGCCAAGGAGAAGGACCGGGCCACCCCCAAGGCCCTGGACCTGGTGCGCATGGCCGTGGCCCGGGCCGCCCGGCTGGAGCCGCTGCAGGAGTTCGACCTGTCGGTCACCAAGGCGGCCCTGGTGGTGGGCGGCGGCGTGGCCGGCATGACCGCGGCCCTGCACATCGCCGAGCAGGGCCACCCCGTGTACCTGGTGGAGCGCGAGCGGGAGCTCGGGGGCACGGCGCGCCGGCTCCAGCACACGCTCGAGGGCCTGGACGTACAGGCGTTCGTGCGGGACCTGGTGTGGAAGGTGTACCGCCACCCCCTGGTCCACGTGCTCACCGGCGCCAAGGTCACCGACGCTTGGGGCTACGTGGGCAACTTCGTGACCCGGGTCGAGGTGCGGGGCCGGGTGCGCGACCTCCACCACGGGGCCACGGTCATCGCCACGGGCGCGGCCGAGCACCGGCCCACCGAGTACCTCTACGGCCAGGACGAGCGGGTGATGACCCACCTGGAGCTGGAGGAGGCCCTGGCCCGGGACGACGAGCGGCTGCTGGGGGCCGGCAGCGTGGCGATGATCCAGTGCGTGGGCTGCCGCAACGACGACCGCAACTACTGCGCCCGGGTGTGCTGCAGCCACGCCGTGAAGAACGCCCTCAAGCTCAAGGAGGTCAACCCCGCCGCGGACGTGTACGTGCTGTTCCGCGACATGCGCACCTACGGCCTGCGGGAGGACGCCTACCGGGAGGCCTCGGGCAAGGGCGTCACGTTCATCCGGTACGTGCCCGAGGCCCGGCCCGAGGTGTCGGCCGTGGAGGAGGGGGGCCGCAAGGTCCTGCGGGTCCGGGTGACCGACCCGATCCTGGGCAAGGAGCTCGCCATCGACGCCGACGTGGTGTCCCTGGCCGCGGCCGCGGTGCCCCACGAGGACAACCCCCAGGTGGCCCAGATGTTCCAGGTGGCCCTGGGGCCGGACGGGTTCTTCAAGGAGGCCCACGTCAAGCTCCGGCCCGTGGACTTCGCCACCGACGGCGTGTACCTGTGCGGGGCCGCCCAGTACCCGAAGCACCTGGCCGAGACGATCAGCCAGGCCCAGGGCGCGGCCGGCCGGGTGGTGGCCCTGCTGTCCCACGACACGGTGGTGGCCTCGGGCGCGGTGTGCGTGGTGGACGAGGAAAAGTGCGTCTCGTGCGGCCAGTGCGTGGCGGCGTGCTCCTACGGCGCGGTGGAGCTGGGCGCCAACGGCCGGGCCGAGGTCAACCCGGTGCTGTGCAAGGGCGACGGCCTGTGCAACGTGGTCTGCCCCACCGGCGCGATCTCGCTCAAGCACTTCACCGACGAGGAGTTCGAGGGCCAGATCGACGCCGCCCTGGCCGGCGGGTGAGCCGGTGACGGGTGACCCGGTGACAAGTGACAAGTGACGGGTGACGAGTGACGGGTGACGGGTGACCGACGACCGACGACTGACCACCGACGACTGACGACCGATTTCACAAGGAGGACGAGCATGGCTCAGGAGTATCAAGCGAAGATCCTGGGTTTCGTCTGCCACTGGTGAGGCTACGGGTCTGCGGACCTAGCCGGAGTTTCCAGGCTACAGTACAAGGCTGACATTCGGCTCGTGCGCGTGATGTGCACGGGACGCGTGGACCTCGGGTTCGTGCTCCGGGCGTTCTCCAAGGGCGCGGACGGGGTGTTCATCGTGGGGTGCCGCCTCGGCGAGTGCAACTACACCACCCACGGGAACTTCCACGCGCTGAGGCTCACCCACCTCTGCAAGCGGCTCCTCGAGCGCCTGGGCCTCGACCCGCGGCGGGTCGGGATCGAGTTCCTCTCCAGCGGCGAGGGCGCGCGGTTCGCCGAGGCCACCGACGCCTTCACCGCGCAGGTCCGCGAGCTGGGCCCCCTGGGCCGGAGCGAGGGGATTGACCCGGACCGCCTGCGCAACGGCCTCGACGCGCTGGAGTCGATCGTGCCGTACCTGCGGATGATCCTGGCGGAGAAGCTCAACCCGGGGCTGCCGTCTCCGGAGGCCTACGACGCGTTCTTCGCAAGCGGCGACGTGGACCGGGTCATCGACGAGGCGGTGGTGGAGAAGTGGATCATGGCCCGGGTGGCCTTGCTCCTTCGCGCCTCGCCGCTCGCCACGGCAGAGATCGCGGAGCGCCTGGGCCTGAGCCCCTCCGAGGCGTCCCGGTACCTGGCCGCGGCGGTGGCCCGGGGGGTGATCCGGTACGACCTCTCCCAGAAGCGGTACGCACTGGGATCCGTCGAATGAGCAACCCGGCAACAAACCGGGCGCGTTTTTCCCGAGAGGGGGCGAGGGACCTGCCTCCGGCCGGGCAGAGGCCAGAGACTAGAGACTAGAAACTGGAGACTAGACCATGCCCCGATTATTTGGCGGGTCCGAGAGCCGCCTGGCTGCCTAGCAGCCTAGCCGCCCAGCGGGGCGAAGGCCCCGCAGGCCCCTCGCCCTCCCGAGCAGGGAGGGGATCGCGACGGTTTCACCGCCGGCTTAACAGGGTGGACGACGACATGGACATCGCACGGGTGGATCAGATCATCGACCGGTACGGAGCGGACGAGAGCTACCTCATCCAGGTGCTCCTGGACATCCAGACCGAGAACAACTGGCTTCCGCAGGAGGCCCTCGAGCGGGTCGCCGAACGGCTCCGGGTGCCCCTGTCGCGGATCCTCCACATCGCCACGTTCTACAAGGCGTTCAGCACGGTTCCCAAGGGCCGGCACCGCATCCACGTGTGCATGGGCACGGCCTGCCACGTGCGGGGAGCCCAGCGGGTGCTCGACGCGGTGCAGGAGGCCACCGGCATCAAGCCGGGCGAGACCGACCTGGAGCTCAAGTTCAGCCTCGAAACGGTCAACTGCCTGGGCTGCTGCGCCCTCGGCCCGGTCATGGAGATCGACGGCAAGACCTACGGGAAGATGACCCCTGCCGAAACGGCGGAGGCCCTTCGGAACCACGACTGAGGGAAACCATGGAACGCCTGCACTCCCCGGCCGAACTGGAAGCGTTCCGGAAGGCCGTTCTCGCCGACCGGGCCCCGGACCAGCCGTGCATCACCCTGTGCGCCGGCTCCGCCTGCCACGCCTGCGGCTGCAACGACGTGGCCGAGGCCGTCCGGGTGGAGCTCGCAAAGCAGGGCCTGGCCGACCGGGTCCACCTACGCCTGACCGGGTGCCACGGGTTCTGCGAGCGGGGCCCGATCCTCGTGATCCAGCCCGAGTCGGTCTGCTACTTCCAGCTCACGGCCGCCGACGTGCCCGAGATCATCGAGAAGACCGTCAAGGCCGGCGAACGGGTCGAGAGGCTGCTGTACGTGGACCCGGACTCGGGCGAGCCCCTCGCCCGGGAGGACGAGATCCCCTTCTACAAGTACCAGCAGCGCATCGTGTTCGGGTCGAACGGGAGCATCGACCCCAAGAGCATCGAGGACTACGTGGCCATCGGCGGGTACTCGGCCCTGGCCAAGGCCCTCTCGGAGATGACCCCGGAGCAGGTGCTCGACGAGGTCAAGCGGGCCAACCTGCGGGGCCGTGGGGGCGGCGGGTTCCCGGCCGGGATCAAGTGGGAGGGCACCCGCAACGCCCCGGACCCGGTCAAGTACGTGGTGGTCAACGCGGACGAGGGCGACCCCGGCGCGTACATGGACCGGAGCCTCTTGGAGGGCAACCCCCACGCCGTGCTCGAGGGCCTGATCCTGGGCGCCTACGCGGTGGGGGCCCACGAGGGGTACGTGTACGTGCGCCAGGAGTACCCCCTGGCCGTGGAGAACGTGACCCTGGCCATCCAGAAGGCCGAGGAGCTGGGGCTCCTGGGCGACGACATCCTGGGGTCGGGGTTCTCGTTCCGGGTGAAGGTGCACCGGGGCGCGGGCGCGTTCGTGTGCGGCGAGTCCACCGCGCTCATGACCGCCATCGAGGGCCGGGTGGGCGAGCCTCGGCCCAAGTACATCCGCTCCAACGTGCGGGGGCTGTGGAACCGGCCCACCGTGCTCAACAACGTGGAGACCTGGGCTAATGTGCCCCTGATCATCCAGAACGGCGCCGACTGGTTCACCCGCATCGGCACCGAGGGCAGCAAGGGCACCAAGATCTTCTCGATCGTGGGCAAGATCACCAACACCGGCCTGGTCGAGGTGCCCATGGGCATGACCCTCCGGGACATCATCTACAAGATCGGGGGCGGCATCCCGGGCGGCAAGAGGCTCAAGGCCGTGCAGACCGGCGGCCCCTCGGGCGGGTGCCTGCCCGAGGACATGCTCGACCTGCCCGTGGGGTTCGACGAGCTGACCCAGGCCGGCTCGATGATGGGCTCGGGCGGCATGATCGTCATGGACGAGGACACCTGCATGGTGGACGTCGCCCGGTACTTCATCGAGTTCCTCACCGACGAGTCGTGCGGCAAGTGCGTGCCCTGCCGCGAGGGGCTGCGCCAGATGCTCGCCATCCTCACCCGCATCTGCCGGGGCGAGGGCCGCGAGGGCGACCTGGAGACCCTCGAGGACCTGTCGGTGGTGGCCAAGGAGGCGGCCCTGTGCGGGCTGGGCAAGAGCGCGCCCAACCCCTTCCTGAGCACCCTGCGCTACTTCCGGGACGAGTACGAGGCCCACATCCGCGAGAAGCGCTGCCCCGCGCTCTCCTGCAAGGACCTCATCGCCTTCCACATCGATCCCGACAGGTGCCGGGCCTGCGGCCGGTGCCGCCGCAAGTGCCCGGCAGAGGCGATCTCGGGCGCGAAGAACGTGATCCACCAGATCGACCAGGACCTGTGCACCAAGTGCGGAACCTGCCTGGAGGTGTGCCCCGAGCGGTTCGGCGCCGTGCGCAAGATCTCCGGAGAGCCGGTCCCCCCGCCGTTGCCGGAGGACCAGCGGACCGTGCGTGCAAGAGGCTAGAGACATGAGCGAAGTTCGCCTGCAGATCGACGGCCAGGAGGTCACGGCGCCGGAGGGCGCGACCGTGCTCGAGGCGGCCCAGGGGGCCGGGATCCCGATCCCCACCCTGTGCCACCACGAGAAGCTCGAGCCCTTCGGGAGCTGCCGGCTGTGCACCGTGGAGGTGGAGCGCGGCGGCCGCAAGCAGCACGTGGTCTCGTGCGTCTACCCCGTGGCCGAGGGCCTGACCGTGCGCACCCGCACCCCCGAGATCGAGCGGATCCGGCGGGTGATCCTGGAGCTGTACCTGGCCCACGCCCCCGAGGCGCCCCGGCTCAAGGCCTTGGCCGAGGAGTACGGCGCAAACAAGGACCGGTTCGACAAGGAGTCGTCCTTCTGCATCCACTGCGGCCTGTGCGTGCGCTACTGCGCCGAGGTCAAGAAGAAGCACGCCGTGGGCTTCATCAACCGGGGCACGAAGAAAGAGGTGGCCTTCGTCCCGGACATCGCGGCCCGGGAGTGCTGGAAGTGCAAGGAGTGCTTCCCCCTGTGCCCCACCTCCTGGCTCCAGGCCGCCTACGTGCTGGTGGAGGGGATCCTGTTCCCGCGGGAGGAGCAGCGGGCCTGAGGGCCGTGCGCGAAGCGGCGCCGTTTGACAGCGGCGTCCCTGGCGGATAGTTTCGTCTCCATGCGAACCGTTCCGATCGAACGACTCAAAGACAGGCTGGGCGAACACCTCCGGATCGCGGGCGGCGGTGAGATCGTGCTCGTCACCGAAGAGGAGCGTGTGGTGGCCGAACTCGGTCCCCCGCGGTCCGAGGAGGAGGGGGTGTGCGCCGAGGGAGTTCGCAAGGGTTGGATCACCCCGGTGCGCCTGTCGACCACCGAACCGCCCCCGCGTAGGCCCGTCGCCCCTCTGTCAGAGATCATAGAAGAGCTGGCCCAGGACCGGAACGACCCGTGATCTATCTTGACACCTCGGTGGCCCTGGCACACCTCCTCGCCGAGAACCGCTACCCACCCCGCCGACTCTGGTCCGAGCCCCTCATCTAGAGCCGCCTCTTGGAGTACGAGATCTGGAACCGCATCCACGCCCGCGGGTTGACCGACACTCACCGGGAGAGCGTGGCCGCGCTTTTGTTGACCAGGCGACAAAATGGGCGCACTTCATGGGCGGTGAGGGCAAGGGCCCTGCCTCCGGCCGTGCGTGAGTGCCGCATCCGGCGCTCCACCAGGCCCCATGCCCCCCGAGTCGTGGTGCAGGCAACGCTCAGAGATAAAAGAGGTTTTAGCCTTTTGGCCTTCTAGCTTTCCAGCCTTCCAGCGGGCCGAAGGCCCGAGAAGCTCCTTCGGAGCCGCGGGCAGGACGTCCGGCTGGCCACGTACGACCACCGACAAGAGGACGTGGCTCGCCGCTTGGGCGTTCCGCTGTACCCGTTGTGAGCGCCCTGGAGCGTGGTTTTCCGCCAAGCAAGGTCCCCCATCAGGAGCCCGCCATGAGCAAGGTCCTCTACGAGAAGCGCGGCAGGATCGCCTACATCACCTTGAACCGCCCGGAGGTCCTCAACGCCGTGGACGACGAGCTGGACGGTGCCCTCTGGGAGGCGTGGGCCGACTTCGGCTCCGACGACGCCGTGGACGTGGCCATCGTGACCGGCGCGGGCAAGGCGTTTTGCGCCGGGGCGGACCTGAAGACCTGGCTCCCCAAGTGGGCCCACGCCAACATGATGGACCTGCGCCGGAACGTGGGGCGGGGGTTCGGAGGAGGCATCACCCGGGGCCAGCACCGGATCTACAAACCCGTCATCGCAGCCGTGAACGGGTACGCCGTGGGCGGCGGCTTCGAGATCGCCCTGGCGTGCGACTTCCGGATCGCGGCCGAGTCGGCCCGGTTCGCCTCGTTCGAGGTGCGCCGGGGCCTGCACCAGGGCGACGGCGGGATCGTCCGGCTGGTGGCGATCGCCGGCCTGGCGGTGGCGTTGGACCTCGCCCTGACCGGCCGGGAGGTGAGCGCCGAGGAGGCGTACCGGCTGGGGCTGGTCAACCGGGTCGTGCCGGACGACCGGCTGATGGATGCCGCCGAGGAGCTCGCGAACCAGCTGCTGGAGAACAGCCAGCAGGCCATCCGCTCCGCCAAGGAGACCATCCTGGACGTGGTGGGCCGCTCCCTGGACGATGCCCTGCGGCTGGAGACCCTGAACGCCTACTCCAGCGTGGGCGACTTCTCAGAGGTCCACAAAAGGCTCCAGGAGTTCTACGACCGAAAGCGGTAAGGTTCTCGGAACGGTTCCTTGACCTATACGAGGGAATGGGAGTGTGTGCTCCCGCTACAGGTGCCGTGCGAGTTCTTCGCCGCCGTACCCCCCGCAAGGGGGAGATGCCCCTGGAGGACGCCGAGG
>JAADGT010000061.1 GCA_013152215.1 Deltaproteobacteria bacterium | reverse complement strand
CAGGGCGCCGATCACCAGAATGCTCACCACGAAGGCGCAGCCCAGGGCCCAACCCAGGGGCGACAGGGCCACGGGCCCGGCCGGCGCCTCCCCTCCCTCCTCCTCGGGGCTGTAGGCCGCCTTGACCATCTTGAGGTAGTAGTAGATCGAGATCGCGGTGTTCAGCGCGCCGATGATCACCAGGGCCAGGTGCCCCTTCTCCAGGGCCGCGGCGAGCACGAAGAACTTGCCGGCGAATCCCACGGTCGGCGGGATACCGGCCAGGCCGAAGGCGGCCACCGCCAAGGTCAGCGCGAGGATCGGCGAGCGCCGGTACAGGCCCCGCAGGTCGGCCAGGGTGATGTTCTGCCCCCTGGGCGCCAGGGCGTAGATCACGTGGAACAGGGCCAGGTTCATGACCAGGTAGCCCGCCACGTAGTACAGCGCGCCGGCGTAGCCTCGCACGGTGCCCGCCAGGATGCCCGCCACCATGAATCCGGCGTGGGAGATGGAGGAGTAGGCCAGCAGCCGCTTCAGATCCTCCTGGACCAGGGCGGCCAGGTTGCCGTAGGTCATGGACAGCACGGCGAACAAAGTGAGCACCGTGGCGAACCCGGCGGACTCCGCGCCCAGACCGGTGAGCCGGATCAGCACGGCCACCGCGCCCACCTTGGGCAGGGTGGCGATCACCCCCGACGTCTCGTTGGCCGCGCCCTGGTAGATGTCCGGGGTCCAGAAGTGGAACGGAAAGAGCGCCAGCTTGTAGAAGAACCCGCCCAGCATCAGGGTCAGGCCCAACAGCCCCAGGGGGGACGACACCAGCTCGGGGTACAGCCGCAGCAGGTCGTCCACCCGGGTCGTGTGGGCCAGACCGAACACGTAGCTCATGCCGAACAGGCTCACCCCCGAGGCCATGGCCCCGAACAGCACGTACTTGATGCCGGCCTCCACCTGATGGATGTGCTCGTGTCGGCGCAAGGGCACCAGGATGTACAAGGAGTAGGACGAGAGCTCCAGGGCGATGTAGATGGTGAGGAGCTCCACCCCGCTGGCCAGAAAGGTCAGGCCCAGCACGCTCACCGCCAGGAACAGGAAGTACTCGGGCTCGTGCTCGGCCTCGATGCCCCGGACGCCCTCGCCGAACGCAACGGCCAGGAAGAACCCAACGGCCAGCAGCAGCTTCACGCCCTGACTGAACGCGTCCACCCGGTAGGCCCCGAAGAAGAGCTCCCCCTGGGCGCCCAGACCCCACAGGGCCGTGACCACGGCCAGGGCCGACAGCCCCAGGGCCGCGGCCCGGGCCGTGCCGGGCCGCACGTGGACCAAGGTGAGGGCAAACAGAGCCAAGCAGGTAAGGATCAGAACGGTCTCGTGTGCAAAGGCCATGTCGGTTCCGTTGGGACGCTGGTAACGTTGGGACGCTAGGACGTTATCGGCCCGGCATGAAATGGGCTCGTTTCTCCGGGGACCGGGGCGAAGGACCTGCCTCCGGCCGGGCGTGAAGCCGGGCGTCGAGATTCGCCGCGCAAGCACAGGAAGCGGGAGTTGGTTTCATGCCAACCCGCCAGGGTACGTGTCATTTCGTGATCCGAACGCCGGAGGCTCTGCGCGGCGAGCGAAGGGGCCGCGCCCGGCTCTCCGGCAGGTCCCATGCCTCCCGGCCGGGGCCGTGGGGGCGTCTGTCTCGTTGCCGGTTCGGCCAGGACGGTGGGACGACCACACGCCTCTACTCGTGCTCCGGGGCGGCATCCTCTTCTCCCCCCGAGTGCCCCAGGGCCGGGAACAGGGTGTTCATGAGCCCCGTCATGCCGCCTTCGGGCAGGCCCTCCACGGCCTGGGCCTGGGTGATCACGTGGGCGATGCTCCGGTCCATCACCTTGAGGAACGGCTTGGGATTGAGGCCGATCCAGAACACGAACACCGACAGGAACGCGAGCATCCCCGCCTCCCGGAGATCCAGGTCGAACAGGTGCCGGCGGTGGGCCTCGCCGGCCTCGTGTTCGTCCCCCTGCCCTTCGTCGTGCCCGTGGTGGTGGCCGCTCACCCGATCCCAGATGATCTTCTGCAGCAGCCGCAGCATGTAGGTGGCGGCCAGCAGCGCGCCCGGGATCACGAACGCGGCCAGGAGCTTGTTCTGCTGGAACGCACCCACCAGCACCAGCAGCTCCCCCACGAACGAGTTGGTGCCGGGGAACGCCAGGGACGACAGGCTGAACAGCCCCAGGAACGCCACGTACACCGGCATGAACGCCCCCACGGCCGAGTTGTCGCGGATCAGCCGGCTGTGGGTGCGCTCGTACAGGATGCCCACGCAGATGAACAGGGCGCCGGTGGTGATGCCGTGGTTGATCATCTGGAGAATCGACCCCTCGATCCCCCGCTGGTTCACCAGGAAGATCCCCAGGGTCACGAACCCCATGTGGCCCACCGACGAGTAGGCGATGAGCTTCTTCATGTCGGTCTGGCCCAGGGCCACGAACCCGCCGTACAGGATCGACACCACCGAGCCCCACAGGAACACCGGCGCCAGGTACGCCACGGCGGCCGGGGTGATGGGCAGGCAGAACCGCAGGAACCCGTAGGTGCCCATCTTCAGGAGCACGCTGGCCAGGATCACCGATCCGGCCGTGGGCGCCTCGACGTGGGCCGCCGGCAGCCAGGTGTGGAACGGGAACATCGGCACCTTGATGGCAAAGGCCAGGGCGAACGCCAGGAACACCCAGAACTGGAACGCGAACGAGTACCCCTGCTGCATGAGCTCGGGGATCAGGAAGGTGCCGGCCTTGAGGTACAGGGCGATCACGGCCACCAGCAGGAGCACGCTGCCGGCCAGGGTGTACAGGAAGAACTTGATCGAGGCGTACACCTTGCGCGGCCCGCCCCACACCGCGATCAGCAGGTACATGGGGACCAGCATGGCCTCCCAGAATACGTAGAACAGCACCAGGTCCAGGGCGGCGAACACCCCGATCATGGCGGTCTCCATGATCAGCAGGCTCACCACGAACTCCTTGACCCGCCGCTCGATGTACCGCCAGGAGCACAGCACGCACAGGGGCAGCACGAAGGTGGTCAGGAGCACCAGAAGGAGACTGATCCCGTCCACCCCCAGGGCGTAGCGGATGTGGAACGTGGGGATCCAGTCCGCCATCTCCAGGAACTGGAACCTGTGGGTCGAGGGGTCGAACCGGGTCCACAGGGGCACGGACAGGGCCGCCTCCACCACGGTCACGGCAAAGGCCCAGGCCTTGAGCGTGCGGTCGCCCTTGAGCATCAGGGCCACCAGGGCCCCGGCCAGGGGCAGGAACACGAGCACGCTCAGGATCGGGTATCCCACGTTGGTTTCCACGGCGAACGCTGGCGTCATGGGCAACAACCTTGCGGTCTACAGGTTCACCACGAGGGCGATGAGGAAGAACAGCGCGGCCACGGCCATGGCGATGTACTGCTGGAGCCGGCCGGTCTGGGCCCGCCGCACCCGGTCGCCCAGGCCCAGCACCCCGTAGGCCGAGCCGTCCACGACCCCGTCGATGGCCTTCACGTCGAACCGGCTCCACAGGGCGGCCGCGCCCAGGGCGAACCGGTACCCCACCCGGCGGTAGATCTCGCTCACCCACTCGTTGGCCGGCTCGAACCACCGCCGGTCGATCCGCAGGAACCAGGCCGTGGCCCGGCGGTAGAACCAGTCCAGGTCGAGGTTCAGCTTGGCCTCTGGGGTGAGCTTCTTGCGCAGCAGGTAGAAGGCGAGCCCGGTGAACCCGAGCAGCTGCAGGGTCTCGGAGAGGTGGTAGGCGTTGTACGGGTGGTACTCCACCGGGAACGGGAGCATCCGGTACAGGTAGTCGGGGTACACGCCCAGGAAGAAGCAGAAGAACGCGGCGATACCCATGGCCACCAGCATGTTCTTGGGCGGGTCCTTGCACTCGCGGCCGGAGTCCTTGCCGAACCAGATGAAGTAGGGGAGCTTCACGCCCACCGACAGGAACGTTCCCACCGCGGCCAGGCTGAGCATCAGCATGAGCACGGTGCGGTGGTCCGCGCCAGCGCCGGCGATCACCATGGACTTGGAGATGAACCCGCTGGTGAGCGGGAAGCCCGAGATGGAGATGCCGCCGATCACGGTGGCCACCATGGCCAGGGGCATGCGCCTGTACAGGCCGCCCAGCTCCGAGAGCTTCGAGGTGCCGGCCATCTCCAGCACGGCGCCCACCCCCATGAACAGGAGCGCCTTGTACAGGATGTGGGCGTAGGCGTGGGCCACCGCGCCGTTCACGGCCAGGGCCGTGCCGATGCCGATGCCGCACACCATGTACCCCACCTGGCTCACGATGTGATACGCCAGGATCCGGCGGCCGTCGTTCTCGATGATGGCGTAGAGCACCCCGTAGATGGTCATGATCGCGCCGGCCACGGCCAGCACCTCGTACCCGGAGAAGGCCCGTGCCAGCACGTACACCGCGGTCTTGGTGGTGAACGCGCACATGAACACCGCGCCCATCACCGTGGCCTCGGGGTAGGCGTCGGGAAGCCACGCGTGGATCGGCGGCACGGCCGCGTTCAGGGCGAACCCGATCAGGATCAGGTAGGCGGCCAGGTCGGCCGTGTCGGCGGGGATCGGGCCGAACGAGAGGTCGCCGGTCTTCATCCACTTCAGGAAGATGCCGGCCATCAGCACCAGCCCGCCCACGGTGTGGACCAGCAGGTACCGGAACCCCGCCCGCACCGACGCCTGCCGGCGCCGCAGGAACACCAGGAACGCCGAGGCGAACGCCATCAGCTCCCACCACACGAACAGCGTCAGGTAGTCGCCGGCCAGGGTGACCCCCAGCGAGCCCGCCACGTAGAGCATGGCGGAGACGTGCTGGCCGGTGTCCTCCACGTGCAGCCCGTAGATCGCGCCGATCAGGGCCATCAGGGTGAACACGTTGAGGAACACCAGGGCCAGCTTGTCCACGTGGGCCGGCACCAGCCGGAACCCCAGGTACTCCAACGTGCCGTAGGTGCCGGGGACCATGGCGTTCACCGAGAGGAACGCCACCAGGGGCACGGCCACCAGGACCACCTGCCGGGGCCGGCCCCGGAGCACGGCCGCGAGCGCCGCGCCCACCACGAACAGGAGCGCCGGGTGCATGAGGCCCATGCTCAGTCCTCCTCCCGGTCGTAGAAGCCCTCGGGCTTCATGAGCCACAGGTGGCCCAGGCCCTTCATGCCCTTGGCCATCACCAGGCCGCCCAGCAGGGCGAACAGGGCCCAGAACCCCCGGACCCGGTCCCCCCAGAAATGGAGCTCGTGGCGGGGCGTGAACACGTCGTAGACCACGAACAGCCCCAGGAGCCCGAAGAAGACGGCCCGGAGCCGGTCGGGCCGCTCCCGGAGCCGGTCGATCATGCGCACGAGGGCAGAGCTCATCGCACCACCTCGATGAGTTTCAGGAACAGGTCGGGGTAGAAGCCGAACACCACGCTGAACACCGCCGTGAGGAACAGCGGCACCACCATGAAGGGGCTGGCCTCGGCCATCTGGAGCCGGGCCACGCCGCCGTTGCGGGGGAAGAAGGCCCGCAGGAACACCGGCACGAAGTACCCGGCGTTCAGGAGCGAGCTCGCCAGGAGCACCACCAGGAGCCCCAGGCTCTTCAGTTCCATGGTGCCCAGGGCCAGGTACCACTTGGACACGAACCCGGCCACCGGCGGCGCCCCGATCATCGAAAGGCTCGCCAGGCCGAACGCGGCCATGGTGAACGGCATCTTGTACCCGATGCCGTCGAGCTGGCTGATCTCGGTCTTCCGGTGGGCCACCATGATGGCGCCGGCGCAGAAGAACAGGGTGATCTTGGAGAACGCGTGGTTGGGGATGTGGATCAACCCGCCGGTGATCCCGCTGGGGGTGAGCATGGCCACACCCAGCACGATGTACGACAGCTGGCTGATGGTGGAGTAGGCGAGCCGGGCCTTGAGGTTGTCCTTGGTGAGCGCGATGGCCGAGCCCATGAGGATGGTGAACGCCGCGATGTATGCCGTGATCAGGCCCAGGCCGTAACGGTGGAGCAGGTCCACCCCGAACACGTAGAGCATGACCCGGCAGATCGAGAACACGCCCACCTTCACCACGGCCACGGCGTGCAGGAGCGCGCTCACCGGGGTGGGAGCCACCATGGCCGAGGGAAGCCAGTTGTGCAGCGGCATGATCGCGGCCTTGGCGTACCCGAACAGGCTCATGAAGAAGAGCACGGTCACCAGCACCCGGCCCGCGTCGGCCGGGAAGATGCCCGTCTGGATGTTGGTGGCGAAGTCCAGGGTGCCGGTGGTCACGTAGGTGAGCACCAGCACCGGAAGCAGCAGCAGCTTGGAGGTGACCATCAGGTAGGTGATGTACTTGCGGCTGCCGTCGTAGGCCTCGTGGTCCTGGTGGTGCATCACCAGGGGGTAGGTGAAGATGCTGACCAGCTCGTAGAACAGGTACAGGCTCAGCAGGCTGCCCGAGAACGCCACGCCCACGGCGCTGAAGATGGTGGCGGCGTAGCACACGTAGAACCGGGTCTGGGCGTGCTCCTCCAGCCCGCGCATGTAGCCCACACAGTAGAACCCGGCCAGGATCCACAGGAACGAGCTCACCCCTGCGAACAGCAGGCTCATGCCGTCCACCCGCAGCCGGATCGCCACGCCGTCGAAGAACTCGAACAGGGTGTAGGTGTACACCCCGCCGTGGGTCACCGCGGGCAGCAGGGTCATGGCTGCCACGAACGTGGCCGCGGCGCCCACCACCGAGCAGGCCTCGCGCACGTTGGGCCACCGGCCGGTGGCCAGGATCGCCACGGCCGTCAGGAGGGGCAGCAGGATCGGGATCACGATGCGGGCGGTTTCGATCTCGTACATGGCGACCCCGTCAGTCCTTCAGCTCGGAGATCTCGTCGGCCAGGATGGTGCGGAACCGCCGGTACACCACCACGGCGATCGACAGGCAGATGGCGGCCTCGGCCGCGGCCAGGCCCATGATGAACAGGGTGAAGGTCTGGCCCACGGTCTTGTCGGGCGCCAGGAACGTGTTGAACGCCACGAAGTTGAGTCCGGCCGCGTTCAGGATCAGCTCCACGCTGATCAGCATGCTGATGAACCCCGGCCGGCTCACCAGCCCGTACAGGCCCAGGGCGAACAGGCATAGGGCCACCAGCAGATAGGCCTCGAGATGGCCGAAGATCGCCGGCTGCATGGTCTACCCTCCCGCGGGCCGCCGGCCCCGGCGGGCCAGGACCACCGACCCCACGATGGCCACCAGGAGAACCAGGGAGATCAGCTCGAACACGAAGGCATAGCGGGTCAGCAGGCCCTCACCCACCTCCTGCAGGGTGCCTGCCACCGCCGTGGGCTCGGCCCGCCAGCGGGTGGCGAACACGGCCGATCCCAGCACCAGGGCCGCGAAGAGCCCCACCCCGAACCCGGCCGCCAGCTTGCCGGGCCCCGCCCGGGGGGCCCTCTCGGCCTCGCTCGGGGGCCGGGCCAGCATCACGGCGAACACGATGCTGATGCACACCGCCCCCACGTAGATCAGGATCTGCATGGCCGCGATGAAATGGGTGCCCAGGTACACGTACAGCCCGGCCACCCCCACCAGGGAGGTGGCGAGCCCCAGCACCGCATGGATCAGGCGCTTGGCGCCCACCGCCACCACCCCGCCGGCCAGGGCCAGGAACACGAACCCCAGGAACGCGGCGTCGGCCAGGTAGATGTACAGCTTCAGGCTCGGGTCGAAGGTGAAGGTCATGGGGTCGGTCCGTCGTTAAGCTGTCGTTGGTCGTTGGGAACCGTCGTGAATCGTAAATCGTGAATCGTTGGGGCGCTCCGCGACCCGGTTGTCGGGCCACAGATTCACACAGATATGCACAGATTTTGCGGAGCTCGACTTTTTCTGGCTTGCCTTGAGCCCTCGGTTGTCTTGGGCGATCAGCCACCCCCACCGATCTGTGAAATCTGTGTTCATCTGTGGCCAAAAACTTAGCCGTCTGGTTTCCTGTCCCCCTGGCTTTCCGTCTTCTCCCGCTCCGGCTTGGGCTTCGTCGCCACCGGGGTCAGGTCCGCGATCTTGGGCTCCACGCCCAGGGTCCGGCACCGGTCCCGGAACCGCTCCACCAGGTCGTAGTGGAAGTCGTGGCGGCTGGTGCCGGCGATGTTGTACTCGTGGGAGAACTCGATCGCCGAGGTGGGGCATGCCTCCACGCAGTTGCCGCACAGGCTGCACTTGGTGAAGTCCAGGCGGTACTCGGTGAGCACCCGTTTCTTGGCGCCTTCGGGCTTCTGGCCCTTCACCGTGATGCACCCGGAGGGGCAGGCCCGTTGGCACATCATGCACACGATGCACTTGTCCTTGCCCGTCTTCGGGTTCACCACCAGGTCGATGTGGCCCCGGTAGTTGGGGGTCACCTCCAGCTCGTCGAACGGGTAGTGGGTGGTCACGGTGGGGGCCAGGGCGAAGCGGCCCGTGACCTTCAGCCCCACCAGCAACGACCACAGCCCTTCGAAGATCTCGCGGAAGTAGCGGATCATGGCGTCCCTAGAGCTTGAGCCACACGGCCGTGACGGCCAGGTTGGCCATGGAGATCGGGATCAGGATCTTCCAGCAGAAGTTCAGGAGCTGGTCGAACCGCACCCGGGGGTAGGTCCACCGCACCCAGATCATCACCACGATCAGGCCGTACACCTTGGCCAGGAACCACAGGGTCTGGATCACCGTGGCCCAGAACCCGGTGCCGGCGGTGGTCAGGAACGCCGGCCCGTTCCACCCGCCCAGGAACAGGGTGGTGGCGATGGCCGAGACCAGGAGCATGTTGGTGTACTCGCCCAGGAAGAACAGGCCGAAGCCCATGCCGGCGTACTCGGTGTGGAACCCGGCCGTGAGCTCGCTCTCGGCCTCGGGCAGGTCGAACGGCGCCCGGTTCGTCTCGGCGATGCCGCAGATGAAGTAGACGAGGAACGCCACGAACCCCATGGGCGTGAACGCGAACCAGAACCCGCCCTGGGCCGCCACGATGTCGCTCATGCGGAAGCTGCCCACCCAGATCACGATGGTCAGCAGGCTCAGGAGCAGGGGGATCTCGTAGGCCACGTTCTGGGCCACGGCCCGGATGGCCCCGAACAGGCTGTACTTGTTGGCCGAGCTCCACCCGGCCACCAGGATGGCCAGCACGTTCACGGCGGCCAGGCTCAGGATGAACAGCACGCCGATGTCCAGGTCGCGCACCTGGAGCATTCGGGCGAAGGGCACCACGATCAGCGCCGCGATCGGAGGCACGAAGCTCAGGATCGGGGCGGCCCGGAACAGGCCGGCGTCGGCGTTGCGGGGCACCAGCATCTGCTTGGCCATGAGCTTCACGCCGTCCACCGCGGTCTGCAGGAGCCCGTGGGGGCCCACCTCGAACGGCCCCGGCCGTCGCTGGATGTGGCCGCAGATTTTCCGCTCCACCAGCACCAGCACGGCAGCATTGGTGAACGCGAACGCCACCACGATCACGAACGACACGATCAGGCGGATCAGGTCGGGTGGAAAAACGTCGGTCATGGGATCGGTCCGTCGTTAAGCTGCCGTTGGTCGTGAACTTCCGTAAATCGTGAATCGTAAATCGTGAATCGTTTGAGAAGGCCGCGGGTCGTTGGGACGTTAGGAGGTTGGAACGGTAGGCCTTCCAGCCTCCCAGCTTTCCAGCTTTCCAGCTTTCCAGCCTTCCAGCGGCGCGCGAAGCGCGCCTCAGCGGTCGATCTCCGGGATCACCAGGTCCAGGCTGCCCATGATGGCCACCAGATCGGCCAGCAGCACGCCCTCGGCCAGCTCGTTGAGCAGGCTCAAGTTCGAGTAGGACGGCGGCCGAATCTTGAGCCGGTAGGGCACGTCCGTGCCGTCGCCCACCAGGTAGTACCCCAACTCGCCCCGGGCCGCCTCCACGGCCTGGTACACCTCGCCGGGGCCGAGCTTGAGCTTCTTCGGCACCTTCTCGACCATGACCGGCCCATCGGGCAGCCGGTCGAGGGCCTGCTCCACGATCCGGAGCGACTGCTCCATCTCGGCCAGGCGCACCCGGTACCGGGCGAAGCAGTCGCCCTCGGGGAACGTGGGGATGTCGAAGTCGAACTCGGAGTACACCGAGTAGGGCTCCACCCGGCGGATGTCGTAGGGGATGCCGCTGCCCCGGGCCACAGGGCCGGTGGCGCCGTACTTGCGGATCATGTCCGGCGAGATCACCCCCACGCCCTCGACCCGCTTACGGAAGATCACGTTGCCGGTGACCAGCTTGTGGTACACCTCGAACCGGCTGCGCATTCGCCGGATGAACACCCGGGTGCCCTGGATGAACCTCTCGTCCAGGTCCCGGTTCACCCCGCCGACCCGGAAGTAGCTGAAGGTGAGCCGGGCACCGGTCACGTGCTCCAGCAGGTCGAGGATGTACTCCCGGTCGTCGAACGAGTACAGGATGGGGGTGAACGCCCCCAGGTCCAGCAGGAACGCCCCGAACCACAGCAGGTGGCTCGCGATGCGGTTGAGCTCGGTGGTGATCACCCGGATGTACTCGGCCCGGGGCGGCACCTCGATCCCGAGCATCCGCTCCACCGCCAGCACGTGGCCGTGGCCGAACGAGAGCGCGCCCGCGTAGTCCATGCGGCCCACGTTGGCGTAGAAGCCGCTGACGTTTCGCACCTCGCCCATCTTCTCGTGCATGCGGTGGCCGTAGCCGATGACCGGGTGGGCCTCGAGCACGTACTCGCCGTCGAGCTTCAGCACCACCCGGAGCACCCCGTGCGTGCTGGGGTGCTGGGGGCCCATGTTGAGGACCAGGGTCTCCAGGGTCGGGTCGGGCCGGGGGATCATGACGCCTCCCCTTGGTCAGCCGGCGGTGGGACGATGTGGTCCAGGCCCTTGAGCCTCTTCTCGTCCTTGCGCAGGGGCCGCAGGTCCCCCGCATCCTCGGGCAGGATCAGGGGGGAGAGATCGGGGTGGCCCTCGAACACCACCCCGTAGAAGTCGTGCTGCTCGCGTTCGTGCCAGTTGGCGCCGGGGAAGATGTCCTGGATGGTGGGCACCCGCGGGGCCTCCCGGTCGGCTCGGACCCGGAGCCGCACCCGGCAGCCCCCCTCCAGGCGGTGGAAGTGGTACACCACCATCATCTCGGGCGCGGCGTCCACGCCGATCACGTCCTCGATCAGGAACTCCCGGTCCCGGAGGGCCTGGGCCGCGTCGCGGACTCGGTCGGCCGGTACCCACGCCTCCACGTGCACGCCCCTGGCCGGGTGGTCGGCCAGGGTGGCCTCGGCGCCAAGGGCTTCGAGCACCTGCCGGATCTCCTCAGGCGTCATCGGAGCTCCACCTCCCCGCCTCGGGGGGGCGCTTGGGCCGGAACCGGCCCTTGGTCTGGGGCAACGGGTGGCGCACGCCCGAGATCTTCTCCTGGAGCTGCAGGATCCCCTCCAGAAGCCCTTCGGGCCGCGGCGGGCACCCCGGCACGTACACGTCCACCGGGATCAGCCGGTCCACCCCCTCCACCACGTTGTAGTTTTCGGGGATCGCGAACGGCCCGCCGGAGATCGCGCAGTTGCCCATGGCGATCACCCACTTGGGCGCGGTCATCTGCTCGTACAGGGTCAGCACGGCCGGGGCCATCTTCTTGTTCACGGTGCCGGCCACGATCATCAGGTCGCACTGGCGGGGGCTCGGCCGGAACACCTCGGCCCCGAACCGGGAGATGTCGAGCCGGGCCATGCCCACGGCCATCATCTCCAGGGCGCAGCAGGCCAGGCCGAAGGTCATGGGCCAGATGGAGTTGGCCCGGCAGTAGTTGATCACCGCGTCGATGGCGGGGTTCCGGAGCCGGGGCGGCAGGGCCTCGTACTCGTACCCGGGGCCCGGGTCGAACGAGGGGCACAGCCGGCAGGCCGGGCTCACCGCGTCTGGATTTTTCGGGGCCACGTGAACACTCCCTTGCGCCAGGCGTAGACGATGGCCAGGGCCAGGATGGCCACAAACAGGATCACTTCGAGCGCCACGCCGAAGCCGGGCACCTTTCGGTAGGCGAGCGCCGCGGGGAAGAGGTACAGCACGTCCACGTCGAAGGCGAGGAACATCAGGGCGTACAGGTAGTACAGCACCCCGTAACGGATCCAGGCGGGTCCGATGGGGTCCATGCCGCACTCGTAGGTGTCGGAGGTCTTGCGGGAGAACACGCGGGGGGCCATGAGGGCCGACACCAGAAACGGTGCGGCCGCCACCACCAGGCCAACGGCCAGGAAAAAGATGACGTAGGCGTGATCGAGCACCCATTTCTGGTCCACGGCCTCTCCTCCCTTGGGCCGACCCGGGGTAGGACGGCGGGGACCTTATGCGAAAGGCCCGTTTGGTGTCAACCAGAAGTCCAGCGGAAAACGTTTCCTGATCCTGAAACCTCCTGCAACACCAAGGGATTCGTGCGTTATAAAATGGCTTTATGCTGTTTGACTCTCGTTGCGACGGGGGTCATGTGTCTTTGTGACCCTGTGACAACAAACCGTGTTTTTGTTGTGGCGATGCGCACGAACCCGCGCCCCCCGGTTCCGGCTCCCTTGCCCCCGCCCGATCGGTTGCCTAGGATACGGGCGGCTAGGAGGCTTCGCCTCCACTAGGCAGCTAGGCGGCAAGGCAAGCCGCCGAGCGTCCCAACGTCCTAGCCTCCCAGCGTCCCAACGTCCTAACGTTCCAACGGAGGTCCGCGCCATGGAGTGCCAGAAGGAAAAGAACGAGGCCCAGTGCACCTGCACCTACCCGGGGTGTCCCCGCCACGGGCTGTGCTGCCAGTGCATCGCGTACCACCGGTCGAAGAATCAGATGGTGGCCTGTTACTTCAAGCCCGAGGTGGAGCGCACCTACGACCGTTCCATGCAGAACTTCCTCTCCCAGTTCCGGTGAGGGGGGACGGCACCTTCCCGGTATTAACCCGGCGACAAATTAGGCGCGTCACCTCGGAGGGCGGGGCAAGGGACCTGCCTCCGGCCGGGCGCGAAGCCGGGCATGAGATT
>JAADGT010000132.1:22399-26633 GCA_013152215.1 Deltaproteobacteria bacterium | reverse complement strand
GGGCCGCCAGCACGTTGCCCGGCCCCCGGTGCACCAGCGAGATCCGGGCCCCGGGAAGGAACGCGGGGTGGGTCTCGTGCACGGCGTGCAGCCGGGCGATCCACGCCACCAGGTTCGGCTCGCTTCCCCAGCTCAGGTCCGAGGCGCCGTGGACGTCGAGCTTTTCGGTGGCGAGCCACTCCACCCCGCAGGTGATGCCGAAGGCCCCCTCCCGGCTCAACAGGGCCGTGAGCGCCGTACGCAGCCGGGCGAACGCCTCCGAGGTGGCGGCCAGGCGGTTGTTGTCGTGGGTCTCGGCGTAGTGGACCAGGAGCCCCCGGGTCGTCGAGAGCGCGTCGGCCCCGGGAAGGTAGGCCTCGATCTGGGCCCGATCGTAGTTCTGAAACAGCTCGGAGTACGCCCAGTCCAGCCCCCCTTCGGACAGGAGCGCGTCGGTGGAGGCCATGGGGCCGCCCAGCCCCTCGAGCAGGAACACCGTGTCCGGGTACTCCTGCCTCACGCGGGCCACCAGGTACCGCCACACCTCCACCGGCACCATGTAGCCCGCGTCGCACCGGAACCCGTCCACCCCTTGGCGGCACCAGTACAGGAACACCTGCGCCATGTACCGCCACAGGTCCCGGTGCCGGTAGTCCAGCTTGCTGAGATCCTCCCAGGTCACACCCCAGGCGCCGGGCGAGGCGAACCGCCTCCCCTCGTCCCGGGCGAACCAGTGGGGCCGGTGGATCTGCAGCCACGAGGCCCAGCCGGTGTGGTTGATGGGGATGTCCAGAAAGAGCCGCCCCCCGCGGGCGTGCACCGCGTCCACCAGCTCGCGGAACTGGTCCAGGGGGGTCGTCTTCCGATCGAACTCGGCCAGGGCGGGGTCCACGTCGAAGAAGTCCAGCCCTGCGTAAGGGCTTCCGAACCTCCCCATGCGAGCGTAGGTGGTGGGTACCGGATGGATGGGAAGGAGCTGGACGATCCGGCAGCGCAGGGTCCCCAGGACGTGGTCGAGCCGCCGGATCAGCTGCCGGAACGTTCCAGAGGGGGGGATCACGGTGTACCCCAGCCCGTCCAACAGCCCCTCGCAGGGGCCGGCTTCCGGATCACCGCCCCCGGGCGGCCGGAACATGCGTACGAACGCCGTGTAGATGCTGTTCACCGCCACGGTGTGGGCTGGCCCCACCTTGATCCGGAGGTTCGGCCCGGGGGGCCACACGGGGTCCCGCCGGCCCGCGGGGAGGAAGAAGGCCTTGGCCTCGAACACCCCGGTCTCGGCCAGGAGCAACCGGGCCAGGAACCGTCCCGGCCCCACCGTCTCCATGGGCACGTCGTGCCAGTCTCGGCCCAGGGCCGGCCGCCGTTCCTCCACCTCCGACACGACCTCGGCCCGGCCCGTCGCGGCCCGGCCCAGGTTGGTGCGCACGAACGCCGCTCCGTTCCCCCACGGCGAGACCTCGAGGGCGAGCGCGAGAACGTCCCCCCGGAAAGCCCGGAGCTGCGCCCCGGGTTCGGGGGACTGGGTGAGCTCCATGGGGAGACTCCGAAACGGGAACGGGTTGGGGAGAGCGGCAAGGACGAGGACCCCGGCAACGTATCCGTCACCGGGGTCCTCGTGGGGTCTGGGGCCGCCTGCGGTCGCGAGGCCGTCGGGGCCGGATCAACGCATCTTACACTCCCTTGGGAACGTGTGGGTTGTCGCGGCGCCCCGACCGCACCTGGGCCCGGGTACCCATGCGACCCGGCCGCCCGGAACCGGACGGCCCCCAGACGATATCGAGCCTATCGCAAGAAACGCGGGTGTCAACCGTATCACCACCCCAAGGTCGCCTGGATCACGTGGCGACGGTCCGCGCGCTCGCCCGCCGCGCTGCCGATCTCCTCGGCATACGTGGCGTAGTCGATGCGCAGCACCCAGAGATCCAGGGTGGCCCCGAACGAGCTGTACCCTTGGTACAGCCCGGCCCGCAGGGACAACACCTTCGGCAGCCGGGCCTCCACGCCGAAATGGAGGCGCTTGTACACGTCGTCGTCCTCCCCCACGTTGTTCGTGACGTCCACCCAGTCCGCCGCGCCCAACAGGGTCAGCCACGAGAACGAGTGCTCCACCGAAAGCCCCACGTTGACCTGCTGGGGCAGCTCGCCGGCTTCCCCCAGGTCGGTGTCGGTCACGTTCTGCACCGTCACGCCCACGGTCGGCTTCAGGAGCACGGGGAACGTGTACATGGCCCCCAAGTCGAACCCGAACCCGGCGCCGTCCTTGAGGTCGTCACTCAGCTGGTCCTCGAAGTCGTCCGAGGCGATGTCCGCCGCGGTGTACACCTCCTGGAGCCGGTAGGCCTTCACATACTTCAGGGTGCCGCCGAGGCGCAGCCTGTTCTCGAAAAACCCCCACCCGAGGCCCAGGTGGGCCCCCACCGTGCTCGACACGTCCACCTCTGCCTCGGGAAACGCCACGTTGTGGGGCTGGACGTTCACGTTCACTTGTCCCAACACCCCCAGGGCGAACCGATGCCGCACGAAGTAGGGAAAGAGGGCGGCCCGGTAGTGAAGGTACTCACCGATGTAGTCCCGCAGCAGGTCCGTGACCTCTGTCGTGTCGTTGAAGTCCGTGTCCCGCGCGTCGTTGTACAGATCAAGGCCCTTCTCGCCCACCTCCACCAGGGGGTTCACCAACCCCATGCCCCAGTGCTGCACCTTGTCGAGCCCCGCCGGGTTGTAGAACAACGCGTTCTCGTCGTCGGCCACGGCGGTGAACGCCCCGCCCATGCCCAGGGGCCGCACCGCCTGGAAGTACCGGGGGAGCTCCCGGGCCGAGGCCCACGGCCCCGCGAGACACAAGGACACCAACGCCGTCCACACCACGCTCCGTCTCATGTCGGCCCCCTTTCTATTGGATCATCCGATGGAGGAAATCGCGAAGCTCCGTGGCGGTCACCTGCTCGTCCGGCAGGTACCCGATGTCCCGAAGGAACCGGTCGAAATCCTCGGCGATGTCATTGCCGTCCGTGGGGGCCGAGCCCACCAGGAGCTCGGGGGAGAGCACACCCACCGCCTCCCGGACCCACGCCAGGTCGTCGTCGAACCCGTCCGGGACCGTCACCCCGTCGATCACGGCCGGGTTCTTCCTGAGCTCGTCCACCGTGAGGAGATAGTTCCCCGATCCCTCGGGGTACTCCAGCTGCTCCACCACACCCAGTACGGCGTGGATCGCAGCCAGCACCCCGGCCTGGAAGATCTCGTCGTCGGTCAGCCCGGACGTGTCCACGGCCGCGGCCATCCGCGCGGCCCCGCCCCCCCCGACGTCGACCCCGAACACGGCCAGGGCCTTTTCCACCAGACCCAGCTTCTCTTCCAGTTCCGTGGCCGAGATCTGACCGTCGCCATCCTCATCGAAAATGTCGGTCACGGCCTCGTACGCCACGCTGTCCGCCTGCCCCGTCTCCTGGGCCTGGGCCATGCGGTCCACGAGATCCAGGGTGTCGAAACCGGCCTTGCCCAGGTAGGCACTGGCCAGGTACTTGCGCACCTCTGGATCCGAGGTGTCCATCGCCGAGAAGATCTCGATCGCCTCGTCCCAGTTCTCCTGGTCCAGGGCGGCCAGTCCCTGCTCCTTCTCCGCCTGGGCCCCCGAAGGGTCGGACGCCCCGTCGAAGAGGTTGGCGTCTCCACAGGCGCCCAATAGGACCACTGCCGCGATCAGCCATCCGTACCGCAAGATCTGCTTCCACCGGTTCGTCCGCATGGGTTCTCCTCCACGCTCGGTTGGTGGCGGTGCCCTCCGCCTCGTGACAAAGGTTCTTCTCTTATCGGTTCGGCTTCGGGTACTCTTAACCCGGAGTCCCCCTTCCCCTGGCCCCCTACCGGAGAGTGGGCGGGTCCCCGGATGAAGCTCCGTTCTCCCCGGCTCCAAAGGCGAAAACCGTGCCGCCTCCCAAACGTTTCCGAATCGTGTTCGAGGACCCCCACCTGATCGTGGTGGACAAGCCCGCCGGGCTCTTGACGGTGCCTGTCCCCGGCACCAAGGCCCGCAACCTCCAAGACCTGCTGGACCGATACCTGGTCTCCCAGAAGCGCGCGGCCCGGGCCGTGCACCGGATCGACCGGTACACATCGGGCCTGGTGGTGTTCGCCAAGGGCCGGAAGGCCTGGGAGGGGCTCGTTGCCCAGTTTCGGGCCCGCACGCCGGAGCGGGTGTACCTGGCCGTGGTTCGAGGCCGGCTCGAAGCGGACGAGGGAACCCTGCGTCACC
>JAADGT010000132.1:0-22320 GCA_013152215.1 Deltaproteobacteria bacterium | reverse complement strand
GGTTCGCCGACGCGACCGTGGTGGAGGTCCGGCTCGAAACCGGCCTCAAGAACCAGATCCGGGTCCAGTTCCGGGCAGAGGGCCACCCCCTCGTGGGAGACCAGCACTACGCGTGGGAGGAGAAGGGGCGCACCCGGTTGAACCGCCAGGCGCTCCACGCATGGAGACTCTCGTTCCGACACCCTGTCACCGAAGCGACCCTCCGGCTGGAGGCCCCTCCTCCAGCGGACCTGGACCGTCTTCTTGCAAGGCTTCGCCGCCGGGACGGCCGGCCCCCGCCGTAAGCCCGCCCAGCCCCCGCCGGAGACGCGGGCAGAGGAACGACCGTCTCAAGTCTCCGCCCGTGGGGTCCGATCTGGAACCGGATCCCCCCTCCCCCGGGCAAGGACGGCCCGGGGACCCTTCGATCGGAGGCGCCATGGAAGGCTACGAAGCGGTCTCCGAGCTGGTTTTGGACGAGGAGACCCACCAGGCGCTCCAAAGGGTGCTCGAGCGGGTTCGGGCCGAGCACCAGGCCCGCCTCGTGTTCCTCGCCGAAGCCTGCGGCCGACCCCTGGCCGTGTGCGGGCCGGAGCCCCTCCCCGACCTGGAGCCGCTCGGCAGCCTGGTGGCGTCTCTGTCCAGCGCGGCGGCCCAGATCGAGAGCCTGCTGGGGGAGTCCGGGGGGGCCGTGGTGTTTCAAAAGGGGGAGCGGGACGTGCTGCACATCACCCGAGCGGCGGACGTGGCGCTCGCGGTGGTGTTCCCCCCCAACCCTCCCACCGGGCTCGACCGCGTCCGGGCCCGGCTCCGCCACCGTCGCGCCCTCGCCGAGATCGAGGGCTTGCTCCACAAGCGCCGGGCGGGGTCTCGCCGGTCCTCCCCCCTGGCAGGGGCCACCCCCCAGGAGCTCGACAAGCTCCTGGACACCGGGCTGTGATCCCGCCGGACCGCGTGGTCGTACCGAGGAAGCGGCCGCCTTCGGGGTAAGCTCGGGGCGGCCGTGGGTTTCGGCTGGGCGCGGTTCAGGGCACGATCAGCACGTGGCCCGCGCAGTGGTGCATCACGTGGTGGGACACCGACCCCACGAACATCTCGGACGCCTCCTTCAGCCCCCGGCGGCCCACCATGACGATGTCGTGCTCGTCCTCCTCGTAGATCCGACACAGGGTCTTGCCCACCGCCCCCTCCTCGACCCGGGTCGCCACCTGGAAGCCGAGCTTGCGCAGCCGCTCGGCCCCGCGCTCCAGCAGTTCCTCCCCCTGGGCGAACAGCTTGCTCAGGGCCTCGTACCGGGCCTTGGCCGGCAGCTCCTGGAGCCCGTGCACCTTGGGGTTGATCACGTGGATCAGGGTCACGTGGATTCCTCCGGCGGCCTCCTTAATGGTGGCCAGGGCGTCCAGGCACCGCTCCGAGGCGTCCGATCCGTCCATGCCCAGCAGGCACCGGATCGGTCGGCGCTCGGGAGCCTCCTCCAGGAACCGGCCGGTGCGCTTCACCACCAGGGCCGGGCGGTCCGTGTGGTGCACCACGTGGCTCGAGATGGAGCCGAACAGGAGATCCTGCATGTCGGAGTGGCCCCTCCGGCCCAGCACCACCAACGCCGCACCGAGCTCCTCGGCCGCCCGGCAGATCACCTGGCCGGGCGATCCCTCCAGGAGCCGCGTCTCCAGGTCGACGCCCGCCTCCCGGGCCCGGGCCGCCTCGCGCTCCAGCACGAGCTCGCCGGCCCTCCGCGCCTGCTCCCGGATGATGTCCAGGTACATGTCCGCGATCATCCGGTACTCGAGCTTCTTCAGGTCGATCACGTGGACCAGCACCGGCTCCAGCGGGATGCGTTTGCCGAGCTGGATCACGTAGTCCAGGGTCCGGGCGCTCGGCTGGGACCCGTCGGTGCACACCAGCGTACGAATGGCCATGCCGCCTCCCTCCTAGAAGCTGTTCGGGTAGAAGAACTTGGGCAGGAACAGCACCAGATCCGGGATGTACGTGAGGATCGCCAGCACAATGAGCTGGAGCAGGATGAACGGCATCACGGCCCGGGTGACGTAGATCAGGTCCTTCTTGGCCACGGCTCCGGTGATGTACAGGCTCACCCCCATCGGCGGCGTGATGTACCCGATGCCCAGGTTCACGGTCATCAAGAGCCCGAAGTGGAGGCTGTTGATGCCGAACTGGTAGAGCATGGGCAGGAAGATGGGGGTCAGGATCAGGGTGGCCGAGATGATGTCCATGAACATGCCCACGATGAGCAGGAACACGTTCACCACGGCCAGGAACACCCATTTGTTGGTGATGTTCGAGGTGACCGCCTCGGTGATGATCTGGGGCAGGCGCTCCACCGTAAGGTACTTGCCGAACACCGTGGCCCCGGCCACGATCACCAGCAGGGTGGCCGAGGTCACGGCCGAGGACACGACCACCTTCTTGACCTCAGCGAATCCCATGTCCTTGTGGATAAAGATCTCCACGATGAAGGCGTACACGCAGGCCACCACCGCGGCCTCGTTGGCCGTGAACACGCCCGAGAAGATCCCACCAAAGATGATCACCGGGAGCATCAGCGCCCAGAAACTCTCCCGGATCACCGCCAGGAACTCCCGGAAGGGCGGCGGCTTCTGCATCCGGAAGCCGCTCTTCTTACACACGTAGTAGGTGTACACGCACATGGCCAGGGTGATCAGGAACCCCGGCACGAACCCGGTCATGAACAGCGCCGCCAGGGAGTCGTTGGTGATCATGGAGTACAGGATCATCGAGATCGATGGCGGAATGATGATGCCCAGGATCGGGGCCGAGGTCATGACCCCCACGCTGTACTTCTCGTCGTAGCCCTCTGCGATCAAAGCCGGGATCATGAACCCGCCGATGGCCACCACCGTGGCCACGGTGGACCCCGAGATGGCGCCGAACAGACCACAGGCCACCACGCCGGCCATGCCCAGCCCGCCGGGGAAGAACCCCACCACGGCCTTGGCCGTCTTGATCAGCTTGTCCACGATCGACCCCGAGGTCATGATGTTCCCGCACAGGATGAAGAACAGCACGACCACCAGGGCGAACTTGTCCATGCTCCGGTAGAACGCCTGGGCCAGGAGCATCGACTGGGTGTCGAACGGCATGCTCGTCATGGCGAAGAACGCCAACCCGATCACCCCGGTGAAGAAGAGGCACATGTACACCGGGATCGTGGAGGCGAGCCCCCCGAGCAGGAGCAACAGCACGTAGTAGATGGTGTTATCCATTGCCATGGTCCGCTCTCCCGTCTAGTCCGCTGACTCGGCGTCCGGCTCGCCCGCCACCGGCCGACCCGTGATGTCCTCGTACACCACGTGCAGGAGCCGCAGGATCATCAGGATGCCCATGGCCGGCAGCATGAGATAGAGCAGGTACTGGGGGATCTTCAGGATGATGGTGGTCTGCTTGGTCACGTACTGGAGTTTCACAAGCTTCCACCCGTAGTAGGTCATGAACACCCCGAACACCAGCACGACCGCGTGGTTGAGAAAATCCAAGGGCTTCCGGATCCACGGAAACAGGTTGGGTACCGCGTCGATCCGGATCAGGGCCCGGTTCTTCACCGCCGCGGCCGACCCGATGAACGTGGTGTACATGATCACCTCGCGCACCAGCTCCTCGGGCCAGGTCAGGGTGTAGGTGATCGTGTAGCGCGTGACCACGCTCACAAACAGGGCCAAAAGGGCGACCATCACCGTGAGGAACAGGGTCCACTCCTCGAAGAAGGTCAGGACCCGATCGAGCACGTACAGGACCTTGCGAACCATGGAGTCTCCTCCCGTGGGAACAAAACGGGGCCGGGGGCCCCGACGCGAGTCGGCGACGCCCCCGGCCCGGGTGCTCGTCTAGAGCTTGTAGCCCATGAAGTCCTGTACCTTCTTCAGGTACTCGGGACCGATCTTGTCGGCCCACTCCTTGTGGACCACGTCGCCCTTCTGGCGAAGCAGCTTCATGTCCTCTTCGGGCAGGGTGAAGAACTGCACGCCGCTGGCCTTGGCCTTCTCGATCTCCCTCTCCTCCTGCTGGCGGGTCAGCACGCGGGTCTTGGCGCACTCCTCGCGGATCACGTCGAGCAGGGTCTTCTGGAGGTCCTTGGGCAGGCTCTGGAACCAGGCCTTGTTGATCAGGTGGATGAACAGGCCCTGGGCATAGTTGATCTGGGTGAAGTACTTGGCCACCTCGAACTTCTTGGTGATGTTGCACACCATCGGGGTGTGGTCCAGGGCGTCGATCACGCCCTGCTTGAGCGCGATGTGCACGTCGGGCCAGGGCATGACCACCGCGTTGAGGCCCCAGGCCTTGTACAGGCTCTGGTTCACCGCGGCCTCGGCGATCCGGAACTTCAGGGGCTTGGCGTCCTGGTAGGTGCGCACCGGCTTGGTGGTGGCCCACCCGTAGTTGCCGTAGCCCGTGATGTCCACGCCCATGATGCCCTTGTCCTCGGCGCTGGCCAGGAACTCGTTGAACAGCTCCTTGTTGGCGATGAACTTGTCGAGCTTGTCAAAGGAGTTGATGAGGAACGGCAGGTTCACCAGGCCCATGCGGGGCGCGATGTTGGTCACGGCCACCGAAGAGCACAGCATGCCCTGCACGGCACCCATCACGAGCTGGTTCAGCACCTCCACCTCGCCGCCGAGCTGGGCCAGGGGGTAGTAATCGAAGTAGATCTGGCCGTTGGTGCGCTTCCACAGCTCATCCCGGATGCGGTAGCCCACCGCGATCCCCTCGATCACCGGATGGGAGATGTTCGACACCTTCATCACGTACTTGGCCCCCGAGGGGTCGAACTTGGGCTTCCACGCCTCGAGCGGGTTCTTCTTCTTCGCCGCCATGCCGACCCCGAGGCTCAGGGCCACGCCCACCGCAACGACCAGGGCTGTCAAGTGCTTCCAGTGTCGCATGCTACCTCTCCTTTCGTGAGGGGGGTGGATGAACCGCCGCTTTCCCCGCCCCTGTCGGGGAGCGCCAATCAAACGCGGTTGATAACCTACCATTCGTTCGGTTGCGGATCAAGCGCGAAAATACTGTTCGTTTGATCAAAACACGGTTCACCCCCGTCACAACCAAACAACGGTCTACCCGATCGACGGAGCCCAAAAAAGGGGGGGCACGGCCGTCCGTGCCCCCCCCTTCCGCCTCTGCGAACCCAACCGGGATCAGGCCTCCCGGCCGAGCCGGAACGCCTCGCGGTTCACGTCGCGCACCTTCGGCGGCACGCTCTCCTCCACGGCCTTCTCCCAGACCTCCAGGGGGAAGTCCAAGAACCGGGAGGCCGCGCCCACCAGCACCACGTTGGCGGCCCGGCGGTTGCCCGCCCGCTCGGCCAGGGCCGCCGCCTCCACCCGCACCAGGTTCACCGGGTAGGTCCGGAGCCGCTCCTCCACGTCGTCCGGGTACTCGGCCAGGCCGGCCGACACGGTGGACGGGTTCACCCGGTCCGGGGTGTACACGATGGTGCCGTCCTTGCGCACCCAGTGGGCGAACCGAAGGGCCTCGAGCGGCTCGAACCCCAGGAGGATGTCGCACCCGCCCTCGGCCACCAGGGGGGAGTGCACCTTCTCGCCCACGCGCACGTGGCTCACCACGCTGCCGCCCCGTTGGCTCATGCCGTGGACCTCGCTCTGCTTGATGTCGAGGCCCTGGAGAAGGGCCGCCCGGGACAGGATCGCGCTCGCCAGGATGACGCCCTGACCCCCGACCCCGCTCAGCAACAGATTCACGGTTTTCATGGAACCCTCCGTCAAGGCAGTGCGGCCCTATTCCTGGGGCCGGATGGCGTCGAACTTGCAGACCTGGGCGCACACGGTGCAGCCGGTGCAGAAGTTGGGATCGATCTCGGCGTGCTTCGCGTCCCCCTCGCCGACCATGCCCAGGGCGATGCAGCTGGTCCGGAGGCACACCCCGCAGGCGGTGCAGGCCTCGGGATCCACCCGCATGGGGGTGTTTTTCACCCGGTACTGGAGCACGCAGGGATCCTTGGTGATCACCACCGAGGGCTCGGGCTTGTCGAGCTCCTCCTTGAGGACCGTCTCGATCTCCTTGAGATCGTAGGCGCTCACCACCCGCACGTTCTCGGGCTTCACGCCCAGGGTGACCACCAGCTTCTCGATGTCGATGGCCGGGGAGTCCGCGCCCATCAGGGTCTTGCCGATGCCCGGGGTCACCTGGCCGCCGGTCATGGCCGTGATGCGGTTGTCCTGGATCATCACCACGGAGTGGCCGCCGTTCCAGATCATGTCCATGAGCCCGGTCACGCCCGAGTGAAAGAAGGTGGAGTCCCCGATCACGGCCACGGTCTTGTCCTTACGGTCGGTCACCTCGCCCATGGCCTTGGAGATGCCGTGGGCCATGGTGATCGACCCGCCCATGCACAGGCAGGCGTGGAGCGCCTCGAACGGGGGTAGGGCCCCAAGGGTGTAGCAGCCGATGTCGCCCGACACGTACACCTTGAGCTTGCGGAGCACCGTGAACACGCCCCGGTGGGAGCACCCCGGACACAGCACGGGCGGCCGCACGGGCAGCCCCTCGGCCGCGGGCTGGCGCTCGAAGGCCTGGCCCGTGAGCCGCTCGGCCACCGCCTCGGGGGTGAGCTCCCCCGTGATCGGGAACCAGTCCTTGCCGTGGGCCACCTCGATGCCCAGGAGCCGGATCTGCTCCTCCAGGAATGGGTCGAGCTCCTCCACCACGATCAGCTGGTCCACCTTGGAGGCGAACTCACGCACCAGGTCGTCGGGGATCGGGTAGGTCAGCCCCAGCTTCAGGAAGCTTGCGTTGGGCAGGGCCTCCTTGGCGTACTGGTACGCGATGCCCGAGGCCACGATCCCCACGGACCGGTCCCCCATCTCCACCCGGTTCAGGGGGCTCGTGGCGCCGTAGGCCCGCAGGTTCTGGAGCCGCTCCTCGATCTTGGGGTGCTTGGGCCGGGCGTAGGCGGGCAGCATCGTGTACTTTTTGACGTCCCGCTCCATGTGGTCCGGCCGGGGCAGCTCGGCCCGGTCCCCCAGATCCACGATGGACTTGGAGTGGGAGATGCGGGTGGTGGTGCGGAACAGCACCGGCGTGTCGAACTGCTCCGAGATCTCGAAGGCGATCTTCAGGAACTCCTTGGCCTCCTGGGAGTCCGAGGGCTCCACGAGGGGGATCTTGGCGAACTTGGCGTAGTTGCGGTTGTCCTGCTCGTTCTGGCTGGAGTGGAGGTTCGGGTCGTCGGCGCACACCAGCACCAGCCCGCCCCGCACCCCGGTGTACGAGGCCGTGAACAGGGGGTCGGCGGCCACGTTCACGCCCACGTGCTTCATGGCGGCCAGGGCCCGCACCCCGGCGATCGACGCCCCCACCACGGTCTCCAGGGCCACCTTCTCGTTGGGCGACCACTGGCTGTAGATGTCGTCTTTGTACCGGGTGCCGATGTTCTCCAGGATCTCGGTGGAGGGGGTCCCGGGGTAGGCCGCGGCGTAGCGCACCCCGGCCTCCCACGCCCCCCTGGCGATGGCCTCGTTTCCGGACAGCACTTCTTTCATGGCTTCTCCTTCGTCGTGGGACCGGTTCCGGAGGAACCGGAGGTCGCTAACCTTTGGAGTCCACCTTGACCACCAGGGCGGCGCCGGTGTCGCCGGCCGCGCACCCGGTGAACAGGCCGTACCCGCCGCCCTTCTCCACCAGCTCCTCGATCATCTCGATGATGCACCGGCCGGCGGTGGGGCCCTGGGGATGGCCGAAGATGAGGGGGCTTCCGTAGTTGTTGGCCTGGGCCGGGTCGATACCGAACTCCCGGGCGAAGTAGATGTCGTTCACCACGAACGGGTTGTGGGTCTTGAGCGCCGCCACCTGGTCGATGGTGATGCCCGCCCGCTCCAGGGCCATCCGGGCCGCCGGCACCGGCGCCATGGGCATGAACCCCTTACGCACCCGGGCGAACCCGTAGGACACGATCTGGATCTCCACGCCGGGGTCGGCCGACAGCTCCCGGGCCCGATCCCGGGTGGTCACCACCACGGCGCAGTTGCCGTCGGCCGGGTGGGTCTGGGCCCCGAACGAGTGCACCCCGCCCTGGAGCACCGGGGGCAGCTTGGCCAGGGCCTCCCGGTCGGTGGGGATGATGCCCTCGTCCGCCTCCAGGGTGAGGGTTTTCTTCTTGCTCACCCGGACCTCCACCGGGAACATGTACCGGCGCTGGAACGCCCGGTCGTTCTCCAGGGCCTTGGTGTACTGCTCGTACCGGATCGCGGTGAGCTCGTCGCACTCCTCCTTGGTGACCCCGATCTCCTTGGCCACGTTCTCCGCGGTCTGGATCATGGCGTTCTTGGCGAACGGGTCCCGGCTGAAGTTCTCCATGACCCAGTCTTCCGCGATCATTTGCCCGCCCGGGCCCAGGGGGTTCGGCCACAGGATGTGGGGGCCGTTGGAGCACCGGTCGGTCATCAGGGTGAGCACGTGGCCCATGGCCCCGGACTCCAGCCCTGCGGCCGCGTAGTACAGGCAGGTGGTCGAGGTGGAGCACGCCTGGCTCACGTTGCACCCCGGCACCTCCTCGGCGCCGATCATGCCGGCCACCCAGGGGGCGCCGTAGAACGCCTGCTTCTGGTGGATGGTGTACCCCAGGTACAGGTAGTCGAACTGCTTGGGGTCCCAGCCCTTGTCCGCGAACCACCGGGCCGCGGTCTGGGCCCCTAGCTTCAGGGAGTGCTCGGTGGACAGGGTGCCCTGCCACTTGGCGAACGGGCTCGAGTAGTAGCCTCGGAACGGGATGTACGCCTTCGTGAACATGGTCTCTCCTCCCTCTGAAGTTCGGTCAACGCTCGACGGTTTCCGGTCGGAAGTTTCGATCGCTCCCTATGCGCCACCCCGGAGCTTCTTCTCCCGCTCCTTGAGCTCCCGCTTCAGGATCTTTCCGGTGGGGTTCTTGGGTAGCTCGTCCAGGAACTCCACGATGCGCGGGGCCTTGTAGTCGGCCAGGTGCTGCTTCACCAGGTCGATGATCTCCTCGGCCGTGGTCTTGCCCGGCTCCTTCAGGGCGATCACGGCCTTCACGGTCTCGCCGAACACCTCGTGGGGCACCCCGATCACCGCGCACTCGCGCACGTTGGGGTGGGTGTAGATCACCTCCTCCACCTCCCGGGGCCAGATCTTGAGCCCGGCCGAGTTGATCATGTCCTTCAGCCGGTCCACGATGAACACGTACCCCTCGTCGTCCATGTACCCGATGTCGCCCGAGCGCAGCCACCCGTTCACGATGGTTTCGGCCGTGGCCTCGGGCTTGCGGTAGTACTCCTTCATGACGTTGGGGCCCTTGATCCAGATCTCGCCCAGGTCCCCGCGGGGCACCTCGTTGCCGTCGGCGTCGGCGATGCGCACCTCCACGTCCATGATGGCCGTGCCCACCGAGCCCTCCTTGTGCCGGAACTCGTGGTTGTAGGTGGTGAACGGGGTGGTCTCGGTCAGGCCGTAGCCCTCGTTGATCACCAGGCCGAACTTCTCCTTCCACTGGCGGGCCACCTCGCCCGGCATGGCCGAGGCCGCCGAGAAGCAGTACCGCACCGTCTTCATGGCCTCGGCGGAGCGGGGGTCGTTCAGCACCATGATGTAGATGGCCGGAACGGCGTACCACCGCGTGATCCGGTCGTTCTTGAGGCTCTCCAGCACCCGGTCCAGGTCGAACTTCTTGTGGAGCACCAGCGTGCCCCCGGACTGGACCACCGAGTTGAAGATGAAGTTCTGGGCGAACGAGTGGTAGATGGGCAGGAAGCAGATGGCCCGGTCGTCGGGTCGCATCTGGCACATGTACTTGGCCGCGTTGGTGTTCGAGACCACGTTGCCGTGGGTGAGCACCACGCCCTTGGGCTTCCCGGTGGTGCCCGAGGTGTAGATGATGGCCGCGCCGTCGTGGCGGTCGGTGTACACCGTGCGGAACTCCGACGAGCCGCCTTCGAGCAGCTCGTTCCAGGTCCGGTCCCCCGAGCCGCCGTCGATGGAGACCACGGTGCGCAGCCCCGGCATCTTGTCCCGGGCCGGCACGTTCTCCATCAGGCCCTCCTCGGTGATCAGGACGACCCCCTCGGAGTCGTTCACCATGTACTCCACCTCGTCCGCCTTGCACATGCTCGAGATCGAGACCGCCACGGCCCCCACCTTCTGGCAGGCGTAGTAGGCAATGATGAACTCGGGGCAGTTGGTGAGGAACAGGCAGACCTTGTCCCCCTGCTTCACCCCGAGCGCGGTGAGCGCGTTGGCCAGACGGTTCGCGTCGGTCCAGAACCGGCCGTAGGTCCAGGTCTGGTCGCCGTAGACGATGGCTTCGCGCTCCGGAAAGAAAATGTTGTTCCGATCCAGGGTGTCGGCGATGTTCATGGTCTTCCGCTCCCTTCGTCCAGGCTGGAGGGGGTAAGGGCTGGGTGGCCCGCGTCGCCCGCAATGCGACGCAACGGTGAAGATTCAAGCGACCCCGACCGTTTTCCACCGCGGCCCGTTTGGCCGGTCGCCGGCAGGGGACGCACCGCCGGGGAAAACACGGGATCGAAACGACCCCCTGTTTACCAAACGCACGGTCGGTATGCAACCCCTGGACCCGGGTTTCCGCAACAAAACATGGGGTGGCTACGGTCTACGGTCTGCGGTCGTCGGTCTGGGGCCTTCGGCCCGCTGGGCGGCTGGGCTGCTTCCCCGAACCGCCGCCAAACCCTCGGTGGGGCATGGGGTCTGCTGGAGAGCCGCGTGCGGCCGGATCAGGGGTCAGAATTCAGAGAACAGTGGACAGGAAAAACCTTCCACTCTGTTGCAAAGCCTCACGCAGCTCTTGGACACTACCCGAACTTCTGATTTCTGACCCCTGGCCCCTGACACCTGAATCGCAGGCCCCATGCCCCGCCGCCGGCTGTGGCCCCGGGATCAGGGAACGTTACCTTCCCCGTTGTACGGCCCCGCAGGGGCCTGTTGGGGCTTCCCACACGAAAACGCCCCGACCACACGAGGCGGCCGGGGCGTTCGTGCCGGAGCGGCAGGGGCGTCACCGGTTGGGGGCGTTGCCCAGGGCGATGCCGGCGATGATGAGCTTCTGGATGTTGGAGGTCCCCTCCACCACCTGGTAGGACTTGGCGTCCCGGAAGTAGCGCTCCACCGGGTACTCGGTGGAGTAGCCCCAGGAGCCGTAGATCTTCATCACCTCGTTGGCCGCGTGCACGGCGGCCTCGGCCGAGTAGTACTTGGCGATCGAGGTCTCGAACTGGTTGGGCAGACCCTTGTCCTTCAGGTAGGCGGCCCGGTACACCAGGAGCTGGGCCGCATGGTGCTCGGCCACCAGCTCGGCGATCGAGGCCTGGATCATCTGGAACTGCCCGATGGGCTTCCCGAACTGGGTGCGCTCGTTGGCGTACTGGATCGCCAGGTCCAGCAGCCCGCCGGCGCATCCCAGGGCGCCGGCGGCGCAGCCCAGGCGGGTGTTGTTGAGCTGCCACATGCAGATCTTGAAGCCCTCGCCCACCTGGCCCAGCACCGAGTCCTTGGGAATCTTCGCTCCGTCGAAGTAGATCTCGCCCGTGGGGGCGCAGTGCAGGCCCAGCTTGGTCTCGATGCCGCGGGTGGTGATGCCCTCGGTGTTCTTCAAGTCCACGATGAAGCAGGTCATGCCCTGGTACTTCTTGGACCGGTCGGTGTAGGCGTACACCAGCCCCACGTCGCCCACGTGGGCGTTGGAGATCCAGGTCTTGGTGCCGTTGAGCTCCCAGTGGTCCCCCTTGTCGGTGGCCGTGGTCTTCATGCCGGCCACGTCGGAGCCGCTGTTGGGCTCGGTGATCGCGAAGAACCCGATCTTCTCGGCGCTCACCCAGCCGGGGATGTACTTCTCCTTCTGCTCCTCGGTTCCGAACTTCTGCACCGTGAGGGCCGGACCCAGGTTCTGCATGTTGAACGGCAGCCTCCACGAGGGGCTGACCTTGGCGATCTGCTCGGCCAGCAGCACGCTCTCCAGCAGCCCCATGCCGTTGCCGCCGTACTTCTCGTCGATGCCGCAGCCGAAGAACCCGAGCTCGGCCATCTTGCGCACCCTTTCCAGGGGAAACGCGTGCTCGGCCTCTTCTTTCTCCACGTAGGGCTTGATCTCGTTCTCGGCGAACCGCCGGGCCTGCTCCTGGACCATCTTCTGTTCGGGGGTGAGCTCGAAAACCATGGCATCTCCTCCTTATTAGGGGTTGTTCACGCCGGCTCGATGACGATGAGAACCTGATCCTCCTCCACCGCGTCCCCGGGCTGCACCCGGACCTCCTGAACCACCCCGGCCACGGGAGCGTACACCTCCGCCTCCATCTTCATCACCTCCAGGATGATGACCGGGTCGTTCGCGGCCACGGCGTCCCCGGCGGCGCACTCCACCTTCCACACGTTGCCGGCCATCGGCGCTCGGACTTCCATCATGATGCAATTCTCCTTTCCGTTCCACCCCTTGGGCCTTCGGCCCGCGGGAAGGCTGGGAAGCTGTGGGGCGAGAGAGCCCGCAACCCTATTGATCTCCGAGTGTTCCAAGCACAACCACGCGTCCGGGCCACCACCTCGCGGTCCGGGGGGCATGGGCCCCGAGGCTTCGGTCAACGGTCCTCGGTCGGCAGGCGAAAAGCCATGACTCGCCGGGGGCAGGCGGTTCCCGGGCCGCCGCCAAAACTTCGAGGGGCAGGGGGCCTGCTGGAGCGCCGCGTGCGGCTCCTCTGCTCGCCGCGCAGCGCCTCCAACGCTCGTACCGTGAAATCGTTCGTGCCCCACCGGGCTGTCATGAAATCACCCCTGATGCCTCGTGCCTGCGCGGCGGATCTCATGCCCGGCTTCGCACGCGGCCGGAAGCAGGCCCCATGCCCCGCCCTCCGGAGAAACGATCCGTACTTCAAGCTGCGCGTCTTGTTCATCCACGAGCCCATCCCATCACTTGCCGGATGAGCCCTACTTCTCGGACGGATCCCTCACCCCGCCATGGCCAGGAACACGCCCGCGGCGATCAGGGTCCCCAGCACCCCGGCCACGTTCGGGCCCATGGCGTACATCAGCAGGTAGTTCTGGCGGTCCTCCTCGGACGCCACCTTGTGGACCACCCGCGCGGCCATGGGCACGGCGCTCACCCCGGCGGCCCCCAGCAGGGGGTTCACCTTGTCCCGACTCACCAGGTTCATCAGCTTGGCCAGCGCGATCCCCGAGGCGGTGCTCACCATGAAGGCGAACAGGCCCAGCACGAACACGAAGATGACCCGTGGCTGGAGAAAGGTCTCGGCCCGCATGGTGGCCCCCACGCTGATCCCCAGCAGGATCGTCACGATGTTCATCAGCTCGTTCTGGCTCGCCCCGGTCAACCGGTCCACGACCTTGGACTCCCGGAACAGGTTGCCCAGCATGAACATGGCCATCAGCGGGGCCGAGGCGGGCACCAGCAGGATCACGGCCACGGCGGCCACCACCGGGAACAGGATCTTCTCCAGCGGATGGACCTTGCGGGCCTTGGACATCCGGATCCGGCGCTCCTCCCGGGTGGTCATGAGGCGCATGATCGGCGGCTGGATCAGGGGCACCATGGCCATGTACGAGTAGGCGGCCACGGCCACGGTGCCGAGCATGTGGGGAGCCAGCCGGGACCCCAGGTAGATGGTGGTGGGGCCGTCGGCTCCACCGATGATCCCGATCGTGGCCGCCTCCTTCAGGTCGAACCCCATGAGGTGGGCGCAGAAGAACGTGACGTACACCCCCACCTGGGCGCCCGCGCCGAGGAAGATCAGGCGAGGCTGGCTCAGGAGCGGGCCGAAATCGGTCATGGCCCCGAGCCCCAGAAAGATGAGGGGCGGGATCACCTCCCACTCGATCCCGTAGTGGAAGAACCGCCACAGCAGTCCCTCCCCGGGCTCCATCAGGCCGGTCCCCGGCAGGTTCACCACCAGCATCCCGAACGCGATCGGCACGAGCAGCAGGGGCTCGAACTTCTTCGCGATGGCCAGGTACAGGAACCCGCCGGCCAGGGCCCACATCACCGGATGCCCCCAGGACAGGCCCAGGAACCCGGTCTGCGCCCCGAGGTCCGCCAACCACCCGACCGCGGGGCTCACGGCGTCTCCTCCCGGCCGCGGGCCCACCGGTCCACTCCGAACGCCACCAGCCGCACCGCCGCGTACACGAGCCCCATGCCGACGAAGACCGCGGCCGTCCCGGCCGCAAAGATCCGCACCACCTCACCCATGGGAGAACCTCCTCCCCCCGCAGACCGACCGGGCGCCAGGGGCGGCAGACCCGGGATGACCGGAACGGGCTCGTCCGGCCCCACGAAACCTTTTGCAGGGAGCGTGCCACAAAGGCAAAAGAAATATTAATGTAATAATTTTATGTAGTTGCACCCACACGACTGGAGGCATCCCCCGCTGCCTCCCCGAAGGAGTGTCTAAAAAAATAGACACAGGCCAAAAAATTACGCGGGAAGCCCCCCTTCGGGGCCCTACAACGGGGAGGGTAACGTTCCCTGATCCGGGGGGCAGAGCCGGCGGTGGGGCATGGGGTTTCAGGGACCAGAATTCAGGAGACAGAAGCCAGAAAAAGGGCAAAGACACTGTGGCCACAGCGACGTCGTGGTACCACGACCTGTCCACTGACCTCTGTCCTCTGCCCCCTGATTCCCCTGCCCCCCGGACCGTGAGGTGGAGGCGAAGATGCATGAAAGTTCCTACAACATGGTGGAATCATGTAGCTTTTTGAGCATTCTAGCCTCCTAGCTTTCCAGCCTTCTAGCGGGCCGAAGGCCCGAAGTTACTGGGAAGGGGCCCGATAAAAGGGGGTGGGACGTGTAGGGGCAGCGCGACATGTCTATTTTTCACGACATGCCACAGCGCAGGATGCCGGCGGAACCGGCCCGCAGGAAAGGACAGGGTGGCTATTTTTCGCCGTAGCGCGCCAGCTTCTGGTACAGGGTGGCCCGGTGGATGCCCAGCAGCTCACACGCGCGCTTCTTGTTGCCGCCGGTGATCTGGAGCACCCGACGGATCACCCGCTTCTCGGCCTCCTCCACCGCCTGGCGCAGGAGCGTGCCCTCCCCCTCCCCCCCGGCCGCCCGGGCGGCCGGGTCGGCGGTGAGGATCTGAGGAGGCAGATCCGCAAGGCGGATCTCGGGGCCGGTGGCGTTCCACGCCACCCGCTCCACCACGTTCTGGAGCTCCCGGACGTTCCCGGGCCATGGGTAGGCCTGGAGGGCGGCCAGGGCCTCGGGCGCCATGCGGCGCTTGCCGGTACCCTCGAAATCGTAGTGGGTCTCCAGGAAGTGCTCGACGTACAAGGGGATGTCCTCCGGGTGATCCCGGAGGGGGGGCAGGTACACCAGCATCCGGTTCAGGCGGAAGTACAGGTCGGCCCGGAACCGGCCCGCCTCCACGAGGTCCTTCAGGTCCACGTTGGTGGCCGCCACGAGGCGGAAGTCCACGTACCGGGGCCCGGTGCCCCCCAGCCGTTCCACCTCCCGCTCCTGCAGCACCCGCAGGAGCTTGGCCTGGATGTCCAGGGGGAGCTCACCGATCTCGTCCAGGAAGATGGTGCCGCCGTGGGCCTGCTCGAACTTGCCGATCCGCCCCTTGCGATCCGCGCCCGAGAACGAGCCGGGCTCGTACCCGAACAGCTCCGACTCCGCCAGATCCCGGGGGATCGCGGCGCAGTTCAGCCGCACGAACGGGCCGTGGGCCCGGGGGCTCTCGTTGTGGATGGCGTGGGCGAACAGCTCCTTGCCGGTGCCGGTCTCCCCCACCAGGAGCACGTCCGCGTCGGATCGGGCCACCCGCTTGGCCAGGTCCACGGCCTCGCGCAGCCTGCGGCCCCGACCCAGGATGTTGTCGAAGGTATAGCGGTTTCGCTGGGGCAGCTGCCGGAGCTTGCGCTGGTAGCTGGCGACCTGGTCCTCGAGCACCCGCACCTTGCGGGCGAGGCGGTCCACCTCCCGAAGGTCGCGGAACATGATCGAGCCCATGGCGCCCACCACGCGGCCGTCGCGCCGCAAGGGGATCCGGGCCACCACCTTGGTCTTGCCCTCGATCTCCTGCAGGTGCCCCACTTCGGCCCGGCCGGTCTGGCACACCACATGGAGCCGGGAGGATGGGATCAGGTCGGTGATGTGCCGGCCCTTGGCGGCCCCGCGGGCCAGGCCGAGGAACCTTTCGTTCTCCCGGTTCATGTACACGACCCGGCCCTCGGCATCCACCACGATCAACCCCTCGTAGCGGTTGTCGAGCAGGGTCCGCAGGGCCTCCACGACCGCCTCGTCGGGGTCGTAAGGGCCCAGGGCCTCGGCGATCACCGAGAGGATGTCGCTCAGCTCCGCCATGGGGTTCCGGGAGTGAGCCTCGCCGGCCGGGTGCCGGGAGGATGCCTCAGGCGTTGACCGCCTGGGGCAGGGTCGCGGGCTTTGCCCCGACCAGCTCGGCCATGAGCTCGGCCACGGGGAGGATCCGGTCCACCCTCGGCGCGTTCGCCCCCACGGTATAGAGGGGGGGCTCCTCGCCGGCATTGTACCCGGCCGAGCTCAGCAGCCCGTTGCAGATGCAGAAGTACCGGCCCTGCTCCCGCACGGCCAGGCACCCGTGGGGCCCCCGCAGGTACCCCTTGTCGCACCGCACCCGCAGGGCTCCGCCCGCGGCCAGGCGGTACATGGTCGAGGACCGGAGCACCCGAAACGGCAACCCGCAGGGGCTTCCGGGCTCCATCGCCACCTCCACGTCCTGGGCCGTGCTCGCCACCACGGCCCGCTTGTAGGCCGGAGAGGCGCTGCTCTCTTCGGTGGCCAGGAACCGGGTGCCCAGCTGCACGGCTGCCGCGCCGCGGGAGAGCATGGCCTCCACGTCGGCCCGGTCGAAGATCCCCCCGGCCGCCGCGATCACGGGGATCCCCCCCTGACGCCGGGCCTCGGCCAGCACCTCGTCCAGGAGCACCTCCAGCCGATGGGCAGGGTCCTCCACCTCCTCGGCCGTCTTCCAGCCCAGGTGCCCGCCGGCCAGGGGCCCTTCGACCACGACGGCATCGGGCCGACGGCCGGCCGCGGCCCACCGTTTTCCCAACACCCGCAGGGCCCGGGCCGACGATACGATGGGGATCAAGGCCACTGCTTCCGCCCGCGGATGACCGGCCACCACGTTCGGAAGGGACAGGGGCAGCCCGGCGCCGGACACGATGGCATCCACCCCCCCATCCAGGGCCCCCAACACACTGTCGGCATAGGATCCCTGGATCGCCACCATCACGTTCATGGCCACCGCCCCCCGCCCCCTGGACAGGCGCTTCGCCTCGGCCACCTCGATGGCAGCGGCCTCCCTGGCCCCCACCTCCCGGCCGATCCGTCGGCTCACCAAGCGGTCCAAACAGGCGCTCGACACCGTGCCCATTCCTCCCTCCCGGGCCACGGCTCCGGCCAGGGGCGCCAAGGATACCCCCACCCCCATTCCTCCCTGGACGATGGGGCGGTCACAGTGGACTCGACGGACGACAAAGGGGGGAAACTGCATGCTCACGAAAACTCCTTGTGTTGCTGGTCCCCCACCGAGTGGGGGCCCTACGAAAAAAAGGAGAGGCCGGCGACCTCTCCTTCACACCCGATCTTGGGATTGTGGGAACCCGACCTGCCGCGCAACGCCGATGGAACGACGTTCGTCTCGCACGGTACCCCACCCGCCGGGGCGGGGTCAAGGAACATCTCGCCGCCGTCGGGATTTCTCTCCGATCCGGGCCGTCTGCCCTCCTACGAGTCTTTGTTCTCGTCCGCGAACAGATCCCCGAAATCCAGGTCCAGGAGCCCGTCATCCTCCTCCCCGGCCGCCTCTTGTTGTTCCACCTCCTCGTAGTGGGTGCGCTCCACCACGTCCTCGAACGACTCCTCAAAGTCCAGGTCTGCCAGGAGGTCCTCCCCCTCGTCCGCCTCCCCCCCTGGTGAGAGGTCCGCCGCCTCGATCTCCTCGCCGGGGGACACAAACCCCTCGCCCTCCGTGGGCTCCTCCTCCGGCGGGCCGACGGGCAGCCGCACCCGGTCTTCGGGTCGGACCACGATCAACCCCAGGAGGGCCCGGGCATCCCGAAGGTCGGTGCCGCACCGGCGGCACTCGTCCAGGTAATCGAAGCTGATGTAACCGCACTTCGGGCATTTCATGACGCTGTCCTCCGCTCCAGCGGGCACCTCCGGGGCAACCTACCACCCCGGGACCCCGCCCACAAGATCGCCCCACCGGGCCTGGGCCAACGCCGCACCCACCACGGCCGCGGTGTCGGCCCTGAGGATCCTCGGTCCCAGCCCCATGGTCACGAACCCGGCCGCCGTCAAACGGCCGAGGTCTTCGGGGGCCCACCCCCCCTCCGGGCCCGACGCCAGCACCACCCGGGCCGGCCGGATCGGCGGCCACGGGTGGCGGCCCCTGCGTTCCGCCCACACGATCCGGACCTCAGCCGATTCCGCCGGCCCCAGGGTCTCCAGCGCCTCGGCCAAGGCCGCGGGGGGCTCGACCGTAGGGACCCGAGCCCGCTCGCACTGTTTGGCGGCCGCGGCAACGATCCGGCTCCACCGGTCCACCTTGGCGGCTCGACGATCCTCCCGCAGCCGGGGCACGGTACGGCCCGTGTACACGGGAAGGAACCGCACCACTCCGAGCTCGGTGCCCTTCTCCAGCACCCGCTCCCAGCGCTCCCCCTTGGGAAGCGCCACCAGGAGCTCCAGGTCGAGGGCCGACTCGTTGCCGGGCAGCCTCGACAGCCCGGCCACCCACACCTCTGCCCCCGCCCGCTCCACGACCCCCGACCACCGGCCGCCGGCCCCATCGAACACCTCGACCCTCTGGCCCGGCCGCAGCCGGAGCACCCGGCTCATGTGCCGGGCCTCGGCACCCCTAACGACGGCCCGTCCGGCTTCCTCGTCCACGTCCTGGGCATTCACCCGGAACTGGGGCATCTGGCTCCTCCTTTCGGCCCGCCGTCCCATCGGCTTGAACCCCTCCGGCGCCGAGCGGGCCTTGTCCGGATCGGTTATATTACCATCGATCCGACAGCCGCTCCGCGCCGGCAAGCGCTTCCGTGTAACTTCGGTCGTTGGTCAGGGGCCTTCGGCCCGCTGGGCGGCTAGGCTGCTAGGCAGCTAGGCGGCCGGGCGGCTCCTGGGCCCCGACGCCAAGGCTTTCGGGGGGCGTGGGGTCTGCTGGAGAGCCGCGTGCGGCTCCTTGGCTCGCCGCGCAGCGCCTCCAACGTTCGTACCGTGAATTCGTTCGTGCCCCACTGAACGGTCATGAAACCGCCGACGGTGCCCCGTGCCTGCGCGGCGAATCTCAATGCCCGGCTTCGCGCGCGGCCGGAAGCAGGCCCCATGCCCAGCCGCCGGCAGTGGGCCCCGGATCAAGCAACGTTATCTTCCCCGAGTAGGGCCCCGCAGGGGCCCGAGGGGGCTTCCCCCCACGACGGAGGTTTCCGTGGGCAGATGGACGGACTACCTTTTTGTGAACGCGGCCACCCTCCTTTGGGCGGGCAACGTGGTTCTGGGGCGGGCCCTCCGGGAGGCGGTGGGCCCGTGGACCCTGGCGGCGGCGCGGGGAGTCATCGCGTCGGTCCTGTTCGCGGCGCTCCTATGGCGCAGGGGGGGCACCCACCAACCCCTTCGGCCGGCGGACCGCTGGCTCGTGGCGGCTATGGCCATAAGTGGGGTGGTGGGGTTCCAGGTGCTCCTCTACGCGGGGCTTCGGAGCACCACCGCGGTGAACGCGGGGCTGGTGAACGCGGCAGGCCCCCTCGCCACGGTACTGCTCGCCCGGATGCTCGTGGGCACCCCCTTGGCCCGGCGGCACGTGGTGGGAGCCGTGGTGAGCCTGGTGGGGGTGGCCGTGATCCTCTCCCAGGGTTCCTGGGAGACCCTGGCTCGCCTTCGGTTCAACCCCGGTGACGTGCTGGTGCTCGGCGCCGTGATCTGCTGGGCCCTCTACTCCATCGCCGGCCGCAAGCTCCTGGAACGCCACCCCACGGTCTGGGTCACGGCCACCTCCACGGTGCTCGGGGCTCTGGTCCTCGTGGGGCCGGCCGGGTGGGAGTGGACCCGCACGCCCCCGGCATGGTCGCCCGGCGTGGCGGCGGCGCTGCTCTACATCGGGGCCGGACCCTCGTTCCTGGCCTTCCTGGCATGGAACGAGGGCGTGCGCCGTCTGGGCCCCTCCGGAGCCATGGCCTTCTACAACACCCTGCCCCTCTACGCCGGGCTCGTGGCCGCGGTCGCCCTGGGGGAACTGCCGGGCCCGGCCCAGTGGGCCGGCGGGATCCTGGTGGTGGGCGGCTGTCTCCTCGCCGCGGCCGGCTCCGACCGGGTCCGACCGCGACGGCGATCCCGGCTTGCTTGAAGGGCCGGGGGCCCTCTGCTAGCATCCTACGATCTTTTTCCGGGGGACCCGTTCCCCAGTGTTCGATGGGGTTCCATGCGCGACGCACCTCGTCTCACCCTCGGCACGGCAGGGCACATCGACCACGGGAAGACCTCGCTGGTCCGCGCCCTCACCGGCACCGACACGGATCGCCTCAAGGAGGAGAAGGAGCGGGGCATCACGATCGAGCTCGGGTTCGCCCACCTCGAGCTTCCCGGCGGCACCGGCTTGTCGGTGGTGGACGTGCCGGGCCACGAGCGGTTCGTGCGGCACATGGTGGCCGGCGCGGCCGGCATCGACCTGGTGCTGCTGGTGGTGGCGGCCGACGAGGGGGTGATGCCCCAGACCCGGGAGCACCTGGACATCTGCCGGCTGCTCGGGGTGCAGCACGGCCTCGTGGCACTGACCAAGGCCGACGCGGTGGACCCCGACTTTCTGGAGCTGGCCCGGGACGACGTGGAGCAGGCCGTGCAGGGCACGTTCCTGGAAGGCGCACCGATCGTGCCGGTGAGCTCGGTGACCGGCGAGGGGCTCGATGTCCTGCTGCGTGAGCTCGACTCCCTGGCGTCGCGGGTCCCCCCGCGGGGCAGCCGGGGGGTGTTCCGCCTGCCGGTGGACCGGGTGTTCACGATCCGGGGGTTCGGCACGGTGGTCACGGGCACCGTGATCTCCGGAGCGGCCCGGCGCGACGACGAGGCCGTGGTCCTGCCGGCCGACCGGGGGACCAAGATCCGGAACATCCAAGTGCACGGCCGCGACGCGCCCAAGGCGGTGGCCGGGCAACGGGCGGCCCTCAACCTGGCGGGCTTGGACGTGGCCGACCTGGAGAGAGGGGTCACCGTGGCCCACCCCGGCACCCTTGCCCCCACCCGCATGGTGGACGTGCATCTGGAGCTGCTGCCGGGGGAGCCCCGGCCGCTGGCGGACCGGGCCCGGGTTCGGCTCCACGTGGGCACCCAGGAGGTGCCGGTGGTGGTGGCCCTCCTCGAGGGCGACCAGCTGGCGCCGGGGGAGGCGACCTACGCTCAGCTGCGCAGCGCCGAGTGGATCGTCACCTGCCCCGGCGACCGTTTCGTGCTGCGGTCCTTCTCCCCGCCCCGCACCCTGGGGGGCGGGGTGGTGCTGGACCACCAGCCCCGGCGGCACCGGGGCAAGCGGCCCGACACGGTCCGGTCCCTCGAGGCGCTCCACCGGGGGGAGCCCGGGGAACGGCTCGCAGCGTTCCTTGCGGCCCGTGGGTACCGGGGCCTCTCGCCCCAGGAGGCCCAGGTGGCCCTGGGAACGACCCTGGCGGAGGCCCGAAACCAGCTTCAGGCCTTGGTGCGGGCGGGAACGGGCCGGGTGACCGACCGCAAGACCCAACGCCACCACCATCGGGCCGTGGTGGACGAGCTGGCCGGCAAGGCCCTGGACCTGCTTGCTCGGTTCCACGCCGAGAACCCCTTGCGCCGGGGGCTGGGCCGGGAGGAGCTGCGTGGGAGGCTGCCGCGACACGCCGACCCGAAGCTGGTGGAGTACGTGCTGGAGGACCTGAACACCCAGGGGCGCATCGCGGCCGAGGGCAACATCGTGCGGCTGGCCGAGTTCGTGCCCCAGCTCGACGCCGGCGACGAGGAGGCCCGGTCCCGCATCCTGGGGGTGCTCGGCAGGCGGCGGTTCGAGGGGCCGACCCAGGCCGAGCTGGCCTCGGAGCTCGGCCTGGACGAGCGTACGATCCGGCCGGTGGTGGAGTACCTGGTGGAGCAGGGCACCGTTCACCGCACCAAGGAGGGGTACCTGTTCCGGGTCGAAGACCTGGACGCCCTGGCCGCCCACGTGGTGGAGCTGTTTCGCCTGCAGCCGGAGATCGGGGTGGCCGAGATCAAGGCCTTCACGGGAACCACCCGCAAGTACACGATTCCGCTGCTCGAGTACCTGGACGGCCGCCGGGTGACCGTGCGCCGCGGCGACGTGC
>JAADGT010000028.1 GCA_013152215.1 Deltaproteobacteria bacterium | reverse complement strand
GCCCCTTGGGCCGCGGCCCCGGCGGCACAGCCGTGCGCACGGGTCGGCCGTCGGTGGTGCGCGACATGGCGGCGGACCCCCGGTTCGCTCCGTGGTGCGAGGAGGCGTTGGCCCTGGGGTTCCGGTCGATCGTGGCCCTTCCCGTCCGGGACGACGAAGGGGTGGGGGGGACGTTCTCGGTGTACAGCGCCGAGCCCGACGCCTTCGACGAGGAGGAGGTGGAGCTCCTGGAAAGGGTGGCGGACTCTCTCGGCACCGCCCTGAGCGCGGCCCGCACGGCCGAGGCCCTGGCCCGGGCGGAGGCCAGGGCCCAGCAGGCCGAGCGACTGAGCGCGGTGGGCCAGCTGGCCGGGGGGGTGGCCCACGACTTCAACAACCTGCTCCAGATCATCCTGGGCCAGAGCGAGCTCCTGTTGGGCCTGAACGACTTGGCCCCGGTGGTCCGGAGGCGGGTGGAGCAGATCCTGGCTGCTGCCGGCCGGGCCGCCGACCTGGCCCGCCAGCTCCTCGCCTTCAGCCGCACCCAGGTCCTGGAACCCCGGGTGGTGGGGCTGAACCGGGTGGTCGAAGGGGTCATAAAGATGATCGAGCGGCTTCTAGAGGAGCACATCCGCATCGAGACCCGGCTGGCCCCGAACCTGTGGCCCGTCCGGGTGGATCCCGGCCAGATGGAGCAGGTGATCGTGAACCTGGCCGTGAACGCCCGGGACGCCATGCCGCGGGGTGGGGTGCTCACGTTCGAGACCGCCAACGTGGAGCTCGACGACACGTACAGCGACGCCCATGGCGGCGTGGTGCCGCCCGGCCAGTACGTGATGCTGGCCGTGAGCGATACCGGTGAGGGCATGGACGCCGAGACCCAGGAGCGGATCTTCGAGCCGTTCTTCACGACCAAGGAGAAGGGCAAGGGCACGGGACTCGGGCTGGCCTCGGCGTATGGCATCGTGACGCAGAGCGGGGGGTACATCTGGGTCTACAGCGAACCCGGCCGGGGCACCACGTTCAAGATCTATCTGCCTCGGGTCGAGGAAGGGCCCCAGGCGGCCCCAGGGCCCGAATCCTTGGGGGCCGAGCCGCGGCGGTCGGCCACGGTGCTCGTGGTAGAGGACGAGGCCGAGGTGCGGGCCGCGGTGCGGGAGGCGTTGGAGGCGGAAGGGTTCCGGGTGCTCGAGGCGGTGGGGCCGGGTGATGCTCTGCTGGCCGCTGAGCACTATGGCGCGACCATCGATCTCGTGTTGACCGATGTGGTGATGCCCCGGATGAACGGACCCGAGCTGGTGGATCGGATTCGGCAGAGGCTGCCGGGGGTGCCGGTGCTCTACATGACCGGGTACACGGAGAATGGGATGGTCCACCAGCGCCTCATGAGCGGAGAGGCACACTTGATCCACAAGCCCTTCACCCGCGACGCCCTTGGCCGGAAGGTGCGGGAGGTGCTGGGGACCACGCCGTGAAAAGCGGTCCCCGACGAACCGGAGGGCATCCGTCGGCGGAGGCAGCCGCACTGCCCAGGGCGACGAAAACTGGCCCGTCTTGCCAGCGAGGGGTGGCGGTCACGCCGGGGGGGGAGAGGGGCCTCCCCGCCCTCTTCCATGCGGGTCGGCCGGTTGGAAGGCGTCGCCGAGCGCGGCCCGGTCGGAGGCTCGGCCGACCATGCTCACGTACCGGCTCTCGGTGCCGTCGGGATGGGCCCGGCGGATCGCCTCGATCTCTTCCCGCACCCGGAAAAACGCGTCCACCACGTCGGGGTCGAACTGACGGCCCCGTTCCTCGGCCACGATCCGGAAACACACCTCGAGGGGATAGGGGTCCTTGTAGGGGCGTTTCGAGCCCAGGGCGTCGAACACGTCGGCCAGGGCGCAGATCCGCCCCACCAGGGGGATCTCCTCCCCCTTGAGCCCCCTCGGGTATCCCGCCCCGTCCCACCGCTCGTGATGGGTCATGGCGATGGCCTCGCCCACCCGGAGGAAGGCGGCGTCAGACCCCTGAAGGATGCGACCGCCGATCTCGGTGTGCTCCCGCATGACCGACCACTCCGCGTCGGTGAGCGGCCCGGGTTTCAGAAGCACCCGGTCGGGCACCCCGATCTTTCCCACGTCGTGCATGGCTGCGGCGTAGAGGATGGCCTCCACCCTCTCGTCGCCGAGCCCCAGCTCCCGGGCCACGGCCGCCGCGTATCGGCTCATCCGCTGGATGTGGGCACCGGTGTGCTCGTCCTTGTACTCGGCCGCACGGGCCAGGCAGTGGATGGTATCGAGCGACGCGGCTTGGAGCCGACGAAGGGCCTCGCGGAGCTGGGAGGCCTTTCGTGCCACCTCCGCCTCCAGCTCCTCCCGGTGCCTCCGGAGATGATCCCGGTACGCCTTCACCTGGGCCAGGGTGCGGACACGGGCCTCGAGCTCTACCGGGTCCACCGGCTTGCTGAGAAAGTCGTCGGCCCCGGCCTCCAAGGCCCTCACGCGGTCGGCCGTCTCGGAGAGGGCCGTGACCATCACCACCGGCAGGTCCGAGGTCTCGGGAGCGGCCTTCAGCAGCCGAACCACCTCGAACCCGTCCATGCCGGGCATCATCACGTCGAGCAACGCCACGTCGGGCCGCTTGGCCCGGGCCAACGCCAGGGCCTCGGGGCCGGTGCCCGCCGAGAGCACCCGGTAGCCCAAGGGCACCAGCTGAGCCTCCATCAGCCGGCGGTTGCGGGGGTCGTCGTCCACCACGAGCACGGTCGGCATCATTCCCCTCCGTCCGGTTTGGGGCGGGCTACCAGCGCCTCGACTCGTTCGAGCAGCGTGTGGATCCGCACGGGTTTGGGCAGGTAGCCGTCGCATCCGGCCCGGAACACCCTCTCCTCGTCTCCGTCCATGGCCATGGCGGTCAGGGCCAGCACCGGTACGTGGCGGGTGATGGGGTCGGCTTTGATCCGTCGCGTAGCCTCCAGCCCGTCCATTCCCGGCATCTGCACGTCCATCAGAACGAGGTCGGGCGGGTCGGCCCGGGCGAGGGCGAGGGCCTCGGCACCGTCGCGGGCCTCGACCACCGTGTACCCCTTCACCTCAAGGATCTCCCGGAACAGTTTGCGGTTCATGGGTTGGTCTTCTGCGAGCAGGATTTTGGGGCTCACATCGTTCCCTCCCCGGCAGGTGGCCCTTTCCCATGGATGTGGGGCGGGCGGGCCGGCAACGTGAACACGAACCGGCTCCCCCGGTTCGGGCCGTCGCTTTCGGCCCAGATGCGCCCGCCGTGCATGGCCACCAGCCGGCGGCACAGCGCCAGCCCCAGGCCGGTGCCGCCGGGCTTGTCGTGGAGGCCCTGGTTCACCTGATAGAAATCCTCGAATACCCGCTCGAGTTCGTCGGCACCGATGCCTACGCCCGTGTCCTCCACCACCACCCGGATGCCGTGGCCCTCGGACGTCGCCCGCACCGTGACGCGGCCCCCGGCCGGCGTGAACTTGAGGGCGTTCGTAAGGAGATTGCACAGGACCTGTCGGATCCGGGTCTCGTCGGCCTCCACTGCCAGGAGGGCCGGCTCGACCCGCACGTGGAGTTCCACCCCACGGCGCTGGGCGGTTTCGCGCACCAGTCGCAGGCTGGCCTCGATCAGATCTGCCACGGACACCGGTCGCAGCTCCAATTCCATCCGGTCCGACTCGATCTTGGAGATGTCGAGGATGTCGTTGATCAGGGCCAGGAGGATCTGCCCGCTCTCCAGGATGTCGGTCACGTACTCCCGCTGCTTGGGGTTGAGCTCGCCGAAGTACTCACCCAGTAGCACATCCGCGAACCCGATGATCGCGTTGAGGGGGGTGCGAAGCTCGTGGGACATACCAGCTAGAAACGCGCTCTTGGCTTGGCTGGCCGCCCGTGCCCTCCGAAGGGCGGCGTTGAGCTCGGCCGTCTTGCGGCGCACCCGTTCCTCGAGCTCCCGGTTGAGCGCCCGGAGCTCGTCGTGCAGCTCGGCCCTGTGCAGGAGCCCTCCGGCGTGGGCCGCCAGGGTCAGAAGGATCCGCTCGTCCTCCTCCGTGAACCCAGGGTCTGTCGGAGCGCCGGTCAGGTACAGAACCCCCAGGACCTCGGAACCCCGCAGGATGGGGGCGGCGAGCAGGGGCCCCATGGCCGGATGGCCGGGGGGAAACCCCCGGGATCGAGGATCCTCGCCGATGGCAGGGATGCGCAGGGGGTGACCGGGCGCCGGCCCCGCCCCCAGGAGCCCCAACCCCTTGGGCTTTTGGGGGATACGTTCGATCTGCTCGGCCGAAAGCCCTTCCACCAGGAACCGGGCGAGCCGGCCGTCCTTCATGACCTTCAGGGCGCCGTATCGGGCTCCGGTAAGCTCCACCGCCTGGCGCAGGACCTCTCGGAACGCCCGCTCCACGTCGGTTTCCTCTGCGATGGCGGCGGTCGCCCGGAGCAGCGCCTCTGCCGTGGCCCAGGTCATGGGTTTCGGCGGCGGGGTGGGCCGGGCGGGGGACGAAGGGCGTTTCATGGGAACCTCGGACTCCGTCGGGAGAGGTTTTTCTCCACGGGATTCTTATCGACACCCCCCCTAGGGGGGGTTGAGGGGGGGCAAATCTCGTCGAATGTCGGAGATTCAATCGGTTGAAGAGCTGGAATGGGACCCCTTTGGTGGGGAGGGCGTGGGGAGGGCGTGGGCCGGAGCGGCTTTCCAACTTTTGTAGCGTTGAAAAAAGGGGGATTGCTCGACGTGGTGGAAGTTTTTGCCGGGGCCTTGGTTTTCGATATGGTACGAAGGTTCCGTCGGGTTGGGAGGGGGAGCTCCGAACTCGGGTTGCCGAATCCACCGCGTCTGGCTAAGTTCATTAGTGAATTTAGTAAAGTTCGAATGAACTCGAGGCGCGTGCCGATCGAGAGGGCCGATGCTGCTCGAGGAGATCCTAGGAACCCGGAACCAGATCCGGGTGCTGCGGGTCCTGTTCCGCCGCTTCGGCGCGGGCGTGAGCGAGGTGGCCAGGGAGGCCGGGCTTCGGCCGTCGGCCGCCTTGTTCGCCTTGCGGCGCCTGGTGGACACGGGACTGGTGCGCATGGAGGTGCGCGGCAGATACCCGGTTTACTCCATCAACCCCGCCCACTTCCTGGCCGGTCCCATTGAGCGGCTGCTGGCGGCCGAGGCCGGGGCCGGGCCCCACCTCGTGGCGGTGGTGCGCACCCTGGTGGGAGAGGAGAACGCCTCGGGCCTGCAAGGGGTGTGCGTCTCGCCCGACGGCCGGGTGTACGTGTGCCACGTCCGGCCGGAGGCGGTGGACGCGCGGCGACTGGCCCAGGTGTTGGACTCCATGTTCGGCCTGCGGGTGGCCTCGGTGGTGCCCGACCCGGCTGGGATCCAGAACCCGTACATGTTCATCCCGGCGGAGCGAGGGGCAGGGTCGGTCCCCTCCACAGCGGACCGGCACGACCCCGAGTCGGGACCGGCCTCGGCTTGACGGCGTACCGGGCCGGCGCTAGGTTTGCCCGCTCCGAGACCCCTGTTCCCGGAGAGGCGAGCCGACTGCCATGGCCCCCCCGCAGAAGCCCTCCTCCAAGCGTTCCCCCCCTCGTTTGCTGCGGTGGCAACCGAACATGGTCGCCGTGCTCACGGCCGTGGCCCCGGCCGGCCTGGCCGCCGTGTACTACTACGGGTGGCGGGCCCTGGCCGTTGTGGCCGTGACCAACGCGTTCGCGTTCGCCACGGAGTACGCGTTCACCCGGCGCCGGGGCGAGCCGGTGACCTCGGCCGCGTTCGTCACCGGCACCCTGCTGGCCCTGTCGCTGCCCCCTGCCGTGCCGTTCTGGATGTGCGCCGTGGGCGCGGTGGTGGCGATCGGGTTCGGCAAGGAGCTGTTCGGGGGGATGGGCCGCAACGTGTACAACCCGGCCCTGGTGGGCCGGGCGTTCCTGTACGTTTCGTTTCCCGTGGCCATCACCGGCACCTGGACCGAGCCGTTCTGGGGGGGCGTGGGGGGGCTCACGGCCTGGGCCCCCGGGGCGGACGCCGTGACCTCGGCCACCCTTCTGCCGGTCCTGGCCCAGGGGGCGCCCATCGGGCTGTCGGCCCTGTTCTGGGGGGCCATGCCCGGCAGCCTGGGCGAGACCTGCAAGGCGGCCGTGCTCCTGGGCGGGGCCTATCTCCTGTGGAGGCGGGTGGCGTCGTGGGAGATCGTGGCGAGCGTGCTCGGGAGCTTCGCGCTGCTGACCGGGGTGTTGCGGACGGCCGGGCTGGCCGGGCCCGATCCGCTGCGGGCGGTCCTGGCCGGCGGCATCCTGTACGGCGCCTTTTTCATGGCCACCGACCCGGTGAGCGCCAACCGCACCCGGGCCGGCAAGGTGCTCTACGGCTGCGTGATCGGCACGGCCGCGGTGCTGATCCGGGAGTTCGGCAACTTCCCCGAGGGCGCCATGTTCGCGATCCTGCTGGGCAACACCTTCGGCCCGATCATCGAGGAGGCCCTGGCGGCGTGGAAGGCCCGCCGGGCCGGGGGGCAGCCGGCATGAGGATCCAGGACCGGCCCTGGTACCCGGTGGTGTTCATGGTGGTCCTGTCCGCCGTGTTCGGGGCCGCGGTGAGCACCGTGGAGGTGCTCAGCCTGCCCCGGCAGCAGGCCGGCGAGCAGGCCCGCCTGCGGGCCCGGGTGCTCCAGGCGTTCGGGGTGGACGCGCCGACCGATCCCGTGGCCCTGGCCGGGGTGTGGAAGGCCCGCGTGGTCGAGGGCCGCGACGAGGCCGGCCCCTACTACGCCCTGCGGGAGAGGGGCCGGGTGAAGGGGTATGCGTTCCCGTTCGAGGCCCCCGGGTTCTGGGGGGCGATCTTCGGGGTGGTGGCGGTGGACGCCCGGGCCGAGACGATCCTGGGCATCTCGTTCCTGCGCCACGAGGAGACCCCCGGGCTGGGGGGGCGGATCTCCGAGGCCTGGTTCCGGGACCAGTTCCGGGGCAAGTCCCTGGAGGTGCGCGACGGCCGGGTGCTGGAGTTCGTGTTCCGGCCCCCCGAGGGTCCCCGGGAGGTGGAGGCCATCACCGGCGCCACCCAGACCAGCACCCGCCTGGGCCGGTTCCTGAACGGGTTTCTGGCGCGGATTCCGGAACGGCCGGTGTTCCGGCGAAAGGGCGACGGATGAGGCCGGCCCTGTGGCTGCGGCGGAGCCGGGCCGTCAGCACCCTGCGGCGGGGGGTGTGGGACGACAACCCGGTGTACCGCCAGATCCTGGGCATCTGCTCCACCCTGGCCGTGACCAACCTCCTGGTGAACACCGTGGTCATGGGCCTGGGGCTCATCTTCGCCACGGCCATGTCCTGCTGGACCGTGAGCCTGCTGCGCAACGTCACGCCCAAGCGGGTGCGCATGATGGCCCAGGTGCTGATCATCGCCTCCTACGTGATCCTGGTGGATCTGGCCCTCAAGGCGTACCTGCCCGAGATCAGCGAGGCCCTGGGGCCGTACGTGGGCCTGATCATCACCAACTGCATCATCATGGGCCGGTGCGAGGCGTTCGCCGCGAAGAACCCGCCGGGCCTGGCGTTCCTCGACGGCCTGGGGTGCGCGGTGGGGTACACCCTGGTGCTCCTGGCCATCGCGTTCTTCCGGGAGCTGCTGGGGTTCGGCACCCTGTTCGGCTACCCGGTGTTGCCGGAGGGGGTGACCCTGTGGACGATCATGGCCATGCCGCCGGGGGCGTTCTTCATGCTGGGCCTGGCCATCTGGTTCTTCCGGACCATCCAGAAACCGAGGGAGGCGTGAGGACGTTGATACGTTGGGACGTCAGGACGTTGGGACGTCCCGGCCTCTTAGCTTTCTAGCCTTCCCGCCTTCTAGCCAACCGAGGTGCCATGACGAACCAGGGCGCGTTCACGATCTTCATCGCGGCGATCTTCATCAACAACATCCTCCTGTCGAACTTCCTGGGGATGTGTCCGTTCATCGCCGTGAGCCGCGAGGTGCGCACGGCCGCCGGCCTGGGCGCGGCCGTGGCGTTCGTGATGACCCTGACCTCGGGCCTGAACTACCTGGTGTACGCGTACCTGCTGGAGCCGTTGGGGCTCGAGTACCTGCGCTACATCGCGTTCATCGTGGTGATCGCGGCCACGGTGCAGCTGGTGGAGATGGTGATCGAGCGCACCAGCCCCGTGCTCTACTACGCCCTGGGCATCTTTTTGCCGCTGATCACGGTGAACTGCGCCATCCTGGGGGTGAGCCTGTTCATGGTGATCCGGCAGTACTCGTTCGTGCAGAGCCTGGCCTACGGCGCCGGCAGCGGGGTGGGCTGGGCGCTGGCCATCCTGGCCATGGCCGGGTTGCGCAAGAAGATGAAGCGCTCCCGGGTGCCCGCGGCCCTCGAGGGGCCCGGCATCACGGTGATCCTGGCCGGGATCATGGCCCTGGCCTTCATCGGGTTCTCGGGCATGGTGCCGATGTGAGCGGGCAGGCCATGGGCGACGTGCTGACCGCCGTGGGGGTGCTGGTGGGGCTGGGGGCGTTCCTGGCCCTGATCCTGGTGGTGGCCGAGCGAAGGCTCGTGCACTCGGGCCCGGTACGGCTCACCATCAACGACGCCGACCCGGTCGAGGTGCCGGGCGGCGAGCCCCTGTTGTCGGTGCTTCGCGAGCGCAAGATCTTCGTGCCGTCGGCCTGCGGCGGCCGGGGCAGCTGCGGGCTGTGCAAGGTGCGGATCCTGGAGGGCGGCGGCCCGGTGCTGCCCACCGAGACCCCCCACCTCTCGCCCGAGGAGATCGAGGATCGGGTTCGGTTGGCCTGCCAGGTCAAGGTGCGCGACGACACGGCCATCGAGATCCCGGCCCATCTCCTGGAGGTGGAGGAGTACGAGGTCCGGGTCGAGGCGATCGAGGAGCTCACCTACGACATCCGCCGCGTGCGGCTGGCGTTCGGGCCGGGTGTGGCGTTCCGGTTCCGGGCCGGCCAGTACGTCCAGATCGAGACCCCCATCTACGACGGCCTGGGCGAGCCCGTGTACCGGGCCTACTCCATCAGCTCGCCGCCCCAAGACACCGACGCCATCGAGCTGATCATCCGCAAGGTGCCCCGGGGCATCTGCACCACGTTCGTCCACGAGCTGCTGCTGGTGGGCGACCGGCTCCGGATCAACGGCCCGTACGGCGACTTCTACCTGCGCGAGACCCCGGCCGAGGCCGTGTTCATCGCCGGGGGCTCGGGGCTTGCGCCGTTCGAGAGCATCCTGGCCGACATGGCGGCCCGCGGCGTGCGCAAGAAGGTCACTCTCTTCTTCGGCGCGGTGTCCCGCAGGGACCTCTACGACCTGGAGCGGCTCCACGCCTACGGCGAGCGGCTACCGGGGTTTGCGTTCGTGCCGGCCCTGTCCCACCCCGACCCCGGGGACGACTGGCAGGGCGAGACGGGGCTGATCACCGACGTGGTGGCCCGGCACTACGGCTCCATGGAGGGCATGGAGGCCTACCTGTGCGGCAGCCCCGGCATGATCGACGCCTGCGTGCGGGTGCTCACCGACAAGGGCGTGGCCGAGGACCGCATCTTCTACGACAAGTTCGCCTGAACTCTCCCCTGCGGAGGCCCGGATGAAGCAGCCGCCCCAGCTCTCCCAGGCCCAGGCCCGCATGGCCCACGGCGCCCTGACCCGCGACGGGTTTCTGGGCACCGACTCCCGGAACCTCGTGGAGATCCTCCAGGACGACGACGGCCGGGTCCGGCGGCTGGGCCTGAGCCACGCCGACCTGGCCGCGGCCCTCCAGCGGCTCACCGACGCGGCCCTGGCCCACCTGGGGGCTCCCGTGGTGATCGACGACCGGTTCGAGGTGCGCTCGGTCGAGGCCATGGGCCGGATGCCGTGCCCCTTCGGCCATCCGGGGCTGTTCGTCAAGGCCGAGGTGCACGGCCGGCGGCTCGACACGGGCGAGACGCTGGTCTGGACCCCGCTCTCGGTCCACCTGATCGGGGCCCACGGCTTCTACCAGGGCCGGGGCAGCCCCTACCGCCTGGACCCGGAGCAGCTGGCGGGGTTCCTCGGGATGGAAGGGAAAGGGCCGGAGGACGTCACGTAGCCGTCGGCCCTTCGGCTCCCCGGGTTCGCCTCCATCTCCGCGCCCCCACCCAGAGCCATTGATCCGGCGGGCCGGATCTGTCAGTCTTCGCGCTGCGCTTTTTCCAACCGCAAACGGAGACTAGGATGCGACACGCCGAGATCACCGGCTGGGGCAAGTGCGTGCCCCCGGCCGTCATGACCAACGACGACCTGGCCACCTTCGTCGACACCTCGGACGAGTGGATCCGCACCCGCTCCGGGATCGAGCGGCGCCACTACAGCCACGTGACCACCTGCGAGATGGCCCGGGTGGCGGCCGAGCGGGCCCTGGCCGCGGCCGGCCGCACGGCCGAGGACCTGGACCTGATCGTGTTCGGCAGCACCACCCCGGACGAGATCATCCCCAACACCGCCTCCAAGCTGAAGAACCAGATCGGGGCCTGCAACGCCGCCGCCTTCGACCTGAACGCGGCCTGCGCCAGCTTCCTCTATGGGCTCAGCGTGGCCACCGACATGGTCCGGGCGGGCACGGCCCGCACCGCTTTGGTGATCGGGGCGGAGCGGGCCTCGTGGCTCATGGACTGGACCCGCCGGGAGTCGGCCGTGCTGTTCGGCGACGCCGCCGGCGCCGTGGTGGTCGAGGCGGCCGAAGACGAGACCGGGCTCGTCGCCTCGCGCCTGGGGTGCGTGCCCGACACCCGCCACACCCTCCACATGCCCAACTGGGGCCACGGCTTCGACCGGTTCACCGACAACCGCGTCCACCTGTCGCTGCGGTTCGAGGGCCGCGAGATCTTCCGGCACGCCGTCCGGGCCATGACCGAGGCCTGCCACGACGTGCTCCGGGCCAGCGGCCGCACGCCGGCCGACGTGGACCTGTTCGTGCCCCACCAGGCCAACCTGCGCATCCTGAACCTGGTGGCCGACAAGCTCGGCATCCCCTCCGGCCGGGTCATGGTGTGCATCCAGGAGTACGGCAACACCTCGGCCGCATCGATCCCCGTGGCCCTGTGCGACGCCCTGGAGGCCGGCCGGGTGAAGCCCGGGGCCCTGGTGCTGACCACCGTGTTCGGGGCCGGCCTGGTGTGGGGCGCAGGGCTCATCCGGTGGGGCGGCCGGGTCGAGCCCCTGGCCCGGTCCGACGCCGAGCTGCCCCCCTGCGACAAGTCCGCCCTGGAGATCATGGGCCCCAGCATCGAGTACTACCTGGGGAAGAAGGGGTAGGCCAGGGAGGAACCGGCCGTACCTCCTTGCTCGGTTGCTGCTGTTCAGCCTAGGAGGGGCCGGCCGATCCGCCCTGAGCGCCTTGACCCCAGCTCACGCCACGCTCGCCTTGGGGCCCAGGGCCCGGGCAGGGAAAAGAAGGGCGGGCCGGGAAAACGGGTCACCGGCGGCCGCGGGTCATCACCGTCTCGATCCGGTCGAGAGCCTCTGAGACGTCCTCGCTCGATACGTCGCAGTGGGTCACCAGCCGGATCTTTCGGGGGCTGAACGCGCTGCACAGGACCCCCACCTGCTCCAAGGCAGCCACCAGGGAGGCGGCGTCCCAGGCCGGGTCCACCACCTCGAACAGCACGATGTTGGTCTGCACCGTGTCCAGGTCCACGTGCAGGCCGGCCACCGACGCGATCCCTAAGGCCAGGGTCCGGGCGTTGGCGTGGTCGTCGGCCAGGCGGCCCACCATGGTGTCCAGGGCAACCAGGCCGGCGGCGGCCAGGATACCGGCCTGGCGCATGCCGCCGCCCAGCAGCTTTCGGTGCCGGCGCGCCCGCTCGATGAACGCCTTCGTGCCCGCCAGCACCGAACCCACCGGCGCGGCAAGCCCCTTGCTCAGGCAGAACATCACCGAGTCCGCCGTGGCCGCGATCTCGGCCACCGGCCGACCCTGGGCCACCGCGGCGTTGAACACCCGGGCCCCGTCCATGTGCACCGGAACCCCGTGGCTCCGGGCGAGCCCTGACAGCTCTTCCAGGTGCTCCAGGGGCAGCACGGTGCCGCCCGCCCGGTTGTGGGTGTTCTCCACGCAGATCAGGGCGGTTCGGGGAAAATGAATGTTGTCGGCCCGGATCGCGGCCTCCACCCGGTCCAGGTCCATCATCCCCCTGTGGCCCGGAACGGGGCGGGCCTGGCACGCGGCCAGGGCGGCGATGCCCGCGACCTCGTAGTAGAAGATGTGGCTCTCGGCCTCGACGATCACCTCCTCTCCCCGGCCGGCGTGGCTCAGCACGGCCACCTGGTTGGCCTGGGTGCCGCTGGGAAGGAACAGCGCCGCCTCCTTGCCCAGAAGCGCCGCCGCCACCTCCTGAAGGCGGTTCACCGTGGGGTCCTCCCCGTACACGTCGTCCCCCACCTCCGCCTCGAACATGGCGCGGCGCATGGCGGCCGTGGGGCGGGTCACGGTGTCGCTACGAAGATCGATTTGTCGCATGGGGGTCCTCCCGAGGGCTCGCATTGGAAGCGGTCGCCGATGTGACCTAGCTATTGCCCGTGGCCGCCATCTTACACCCTTCCGGGAGGGATCGTGGCATACCGGCTCAGAGCGATCGCTCCGTGGCCGGGGAGGCGACGGCGGCCACCATCCGGGGGGCTGGCAAGGACCGCCCAAACCGTCGAGATGGCCCGGTTTCGCGCCCGGCCGGAGGCAGGTTACTAGTCCCTCCCCCCCGATGAACCACGCCGATTTTGTCGCCGGGTCAATAACGAAGTAGTGCCCCGTCGTTGCTTCGCGGTTCCCGGATGGGCTACCATCCCAAACCGTGTTTCCCGGGAGGGGTGGATGCGCGGACTCGGAGCCCAGACAACCCACACGGCCACCTGGACGGCGGCGTTCGCCGCACCGGGTGGCCGTTTTTGCTCTCAGCAGCCGGTGTGGACCGTAAAGCGGAGAATCTGAGGGGGAGATGGCTGACCCGATGCCAGCGGACGTTCTCCGAGAGTACGCCCAGCGCTTCCGGAGCCTGCGGACCGACGCGAACCGGGGGCACTATCCCGAGCAGACCCGGCACCGCGCTCCGCACAAGCCGCTTCTGCTCTTTTCGGTCATGGACCTCCTGGCGGAAGGGGCGGTGACCGAGAACTTCTTCGAGCCGGGACCGGAGCTGGTCGAGCTGTTCGCCCTGTA
>JAADGT010000090.1 GCA_013152215.1 Deltaproteobacteria bacterium | reverse complement strand
TCACGCGCCGCAGCGGACCGCGCCGAGGCGGCCCCTGCGAGGCCGTTCAGCGAAGGAGGGGCCCCCAGCCCCACCCCCTGGGAAAACCGCGAAATTTCCGAAACACGACACTAGGAGCCCCTGCAACACCCAATCCCACGGAGAGGAACCATGAGAAAGATCCCGATCCTCCTCACCTCGTTGGCGCTGCCCGGCCTGCTGGCCGCGGCCGGGCCGGCGCTGGCCCATCCGGCCATCGAGATCCGCACCTTTGCGGACGCCGACCACGACGGCGTGGGCGATCCGGTGCGGACCAACCTGGACGCAAGCGATACCCTGGCCGCCAACGGTCAGGAAGGGGCGCTCCGGGCCGGGCCGCCGATGAGCCCCAAGCAGACCTGCGGGCTGTGCCACTCGTACGAGAAGATCACCTCGGCCTACCACTTCCAGCTCGGGCTGGACGAGCGGGTGGACTCGGACGGCGACGGGTTCGCCGACGACCTGGGCAAGGTGCTGGCCGGGCCGGACGGGCTCCTGGCGACCCTGCCGACGCTGTACAACATCACGGCGCCCGGCCAGTTCGGGGCCTGGTGACCGCCCTCGTACCGCCAGTTGGCGGCACAGAACAACCCGGACCCCACCCGGTTCGACATCGGCACGGCCGACGAGATCGCCACCTGCACCTCGTGCCACATGGGCGGCGGACCCTACGAGGTGGACCGCAACGGCAACCGCTACGACGAGTTCTTCCAGGCCAACCGGGACCGGATCGAGGCCGGTGAGTTCGGCGTCTGGAACGGGGACTACTACCGGTACGACGTGGAGGACATCGGCGCCGCCCCCTTCTACATGGCCCGGGACCTCATGGGCGCCGGCCCCTCCCCGGCCCTGTCGGCCCCCCACCTGCACGACTGGGGCGAGAGCGGGGTGCTGGAGGCCGAGTGCCTGACCTGCCACCTGGACCCCTACGAGAGCCGGCTCCACACAGCCAACGGGGTGGACGCCCAGAACTACGCACCCCGGCTCAAGATCTTTCTGATCGCCAAGATGAACGAGGCCCGGGACGACTATGCCGACATCTGGGCCATCTCGGTGGGCCGGTACCCGACCCCGGCCGAGATCCCCGAGGGGTACGAGGTGTTCTCGATCGACCGGTACTCGAGCCCCCTCTCCGGCACCTTCGAGCCCGGCCGGTTCTACGCGGCGCCCAACTCGCCCGTGGCGAGCACCCGCGACAGCGTGAAGATCCCCATGGTCGAGGGCGGCAAGCCCGACGAGGCCGGCGGCACGAGCGGGTTCAAGATGCACAACGCCTACAGCCCGGCCGTGAACGTCGTGACCGCCGCGAACGGCGACAAGGTGTGGGGCAGCCGCAAGTTCCTGGGCTACTACTTCAAGTACGCGGCCACGGGCGGGCTCATGGGGCTCGACCTGGACGGGGACGGGGTGCCCCTGGCCTACGTGAAGCTGGTGAAAAAGGACGGGGTGAGCCTCTCCCAGGTTCCGGACGAGGTGCAGAACTACTTCACGGTACAGACCTACTACGACCCGGACGATCTCGAGCTCTTCGCCGCCCAAGCCGGCACCCGGGCGCCCCTGCTCGCCAGCGGCGACACCGGGGGACACAAGTGGGACCTGATCTGCGGCCGGTGCCACGTGGGCTTCCGCGACCCCGTGAACCAGGGGCTGTACATCCGGCCCGACGTGATGGGCATGAAGGCCGACATCCCCAAGCGGGGCACCTTCTGGAAGATGGAGTACGACGGCGAGGAGAACTACGACAAGGCCCTGGAGGAGGTGGAGGCCGGGCGAAAGAGCGAGGGGGACCTGGCCGGGTACGACGTGCACGCGGCCCGGGGCGTGGAGTGTGTGGACTGCCACGCCACCAAGGCCGAAGGGCCGGCCGCTCCGGACCACAACTTCGGCAAGGGCATCGACACCGGGGGCACGGTGCGCAACGACCTGGACTTCCAGAAGGTCAAGGTGTGCACCGACTGCCACAACCTGGAGCAGATGACCCTGGCCCACCGGGACAACTTCGGGTCCGAGGAGATCGTGGCCGACCACTTCGAGAACGTGGCCTGCGAGACCTGCCACATCCCTTACAAGAGGTACTGGCCGTTCCGGGCGTTCGACTACTCCATGGGGTTCTCCTACAACTTCGACTCCCGGTTCATGCCGAACCCCGCCGACCCCGGTGACGTGGAGCAGATGGTGCCGTTCTCGTTCTTCTCGGCGTTCGGCATCGAGGATCCCCAGCCGGGCTACTACGCGGCCGCCCCGTTCTACGGGATCGGGGGGCTCCAGTGGGCGGGCCAGTCGAACCCGATCTTCGGGATGGACGTGGTGACCTCCATCGCCTACTTCGACCCCAACGGGCCCGACCCGCTGGTGGCCCAGAAACTGCGCTTGGAGGGCAAGGAGCCCGGGTTCGGCTCGGACCGGGCCCTGGACCCCTACGCCATGTTCTACACCATGATGACCGACCCGGACGGCTCGGCCACGATCCCCGTGCCCGACGAGGAGGGGAACTTCGATCCGGCGGACATGGCGGAGTTCTTCCGCACGGCCAACGGAAAGAGCTACTTCGAGTTCACGCCGGTGCTCTACAAGAAGCCCGACCGGGACGGCAAGATCAAGATCTACCCGGGCAACCCGGTGGCGGCCGTGACCTGGGTGGTCTACGACCCCGACGACCCGGCCAGCATGCGGGTGCTGGCCCCCCGGGAGCTCAACTCGATCCTGGCCGGCGCTGTGTCCCGGGAGGTCATGCCCGGCCGCCACCAGATCGGCATGGTGCTGATCTCGAGCTCCGTCACCCGGGACGAGTCCGGCACCATCACGAGCTACGACGCGAACACCGTCGTGTGGGACGACAACTTCGACCTACGGCCCGAGATCTCCAACGAGACCGAGCTCGATCTCGTACGCGCGGCCCTGGTGACCGTGCTCCAAAAGGAAGACGAGTACGCGGGCCGGGCATCGCCTGACTACGACAAAAATCTGCGGCTCGCCATCGTGGCCCACTACTTCACCGTGAGCCACAACGTGCTGCCCGCCTCCCAGGCCCTGGGCGCGCCCAAGGACTACGACAAACTGGGCGGGGTCGACCCGACCACCGGGAAGATGGTCCCCCCGCCGGGAGTGGTGGAGGCCGGCAAGACCCGCCAGTGCGTGGACTGCCACGCCCAGGGCACCGATCCGGTCTACGGCGGCGACCCCGACGTGGTCATGAACGCCCGGCTGTCGAACCGCACGGTCACCTTCCTGCCCTGGACCATCGAGAACTTCGAAGGGCTCGTGGCCAAGGGCAAGATCTGGGTCGAGCCCGAGGTGGGCTACATCCACCCCGTGGACGTGAACCGCGACGGCGACACCGACGACGTGGCCCCCGACTTCTCCACGGTGGAGACCACCGGCATGGTGACCCCGGCCGACCTGATCGGCGCCACCCAGGCCGAGATCCTGGAGCACACCGAGGAGGCCGCCCGGGCGTTCGCCAAGCTGGCCGGTCTGACCCCGGTGGAGCTCGGGGAGGAGCCCGTGGGCTCCGAGGAGCCGCCCGCGTCGGAGGACACGGGCGGAAGCGGCTCCACCGGCTGTTTCCTCCAGACCCTGTCCCGACCCTGACCCCCAGGGTCACGTTCCCCCTTACGCCCCGGACGGGTTCCTCCTCCCTCCGGGGCTTTTTTTTGCGTCCGGTCGCGTGTCGTTCCCCGTGTTTGCCGTTGTGCCGTTCCGATGTAAAATATGGTTTGTTTTTGCCCGCAAAGCTGGCGGCTCCAGGAGGTGGGAGGTGGAAACCTGGGATCTCCTCCCCGAGTTTGAGGATCTGGCCCGGAAGGAACGGTGGGACGAGTTCGCCGCCAGGCTGGCCGAAGAGGGGCTGGCATGGTGGTTCGAGATGGACGTTCCTGCCATCCGTCGGCATTTCGAGGTGCTCCGGTTCCACCGGCACTCCGGCCTGTCCCCCCGGCTTCGGCTCCTGGAAGGGGCCGTTGCGCCACTGCCCACCGACCGCGAGCCGCGGAAGGTGATGCGGGACGTCTCCTTGCTGTACCGGCTGCTCCAGGTGAACCGAGATCCGGAAGGAGCCGCGGCCGCATGCGGGCTGGCCGTGGCCGCCCTGTGGGACTTCGGGGTGGAGTGGTCCCGCTCCCGGGTGTGGGCCGATCGGATCGACCGCCTCGTCGAACAAACGAAACTCCCCCCCTTGGCCCGCGCCTCTGCCCTGGCGTTCCGCGCCTTGATGCTCCTGTTCCACCGGGGGGATCCCGACCGAACGCTGGCCACGCTGGATCACCAGCGCCGGGCCGCCGAGGAGGCGCGCTCCGCTCCCATGACCCTATACGGCGCCACCCTCCAAGCCATGGCGCTGGCATACAAGGGGTGCACGGAGCGGGCGGTGCTCGTGCTGGAGGAGACCGCGCCGTTCGTGGACCGGACCGCCTCCACCTCGTACACACGCCTGTATCATCGCATCATGCAGGGCATCGTGCTGTGCACGGCCGGCAGGCCCGCCGAGGCCTACGAGGTGCTCCGGGGCACGGGCGAGGACCTTCCTCCGGAGGACCGGAGGGTCTCGGTCAGCCTCCTGCTCCAGGGAGCTCGGCTTCTGGCGGCATCCCTGGCCCGCCACGCCGACGAGGTCCCCCTGCTGGAGGCCAGCGTCAAGCACCTGGCGGTGGGGGAGCAGGTCCACTTCTTCTCGTCCCTCATGCATTTTTCCGTGGGGCTGTTCTACCTGGGGGCCGGCCGCCCCTATCGGGCCCTGGCCCATGCGGAGCGGGCAGAACGGGCAGCCCTCCGGGCCGAGAGCTCCCCGGCCGAGGAAATGAGCCGGATCCTCCAAGCCTTGGCCTTGGCCGACCTCAACGAGACCGAGGAGGCAGCGGCCCGGCTCGACGAGGCGATCCAGAGGTGTCGGGAGCGGGGGCTCTTTCTGTTCTCCGAGGGGGCGAGCCTGGACCGGGCCGCCCTGCTGGCGGACCGTGGAGAGAACGAGGAGGCCAGGCGATTGCTCGACCAGGCGCGGGAACTGCTTCCGCCCGGGCGCCCCCTTCTTTCGGCCTTTCGGCCGCCCCAGTTCACCCGCCGTCTTTTGGAGCGGCTGGAGGCCCCTCCCGGGGCTCCGGCCTCCGTGCAGGGGCTTCTCGAGGCGGCCGAGGAGCGGCCGGTGCGGATCCAGAGCCTGGGCGGGTTCTCCCTCACCATGCTCGGGACCATCGTGTACGACCGGCGCTGGCGCTCCTCCCGCACCCAGCAGCTGCTGAAGCTCCTTCTCGCCTTCGGGGGGGAAAAGGTCCCGGTGGACTGGCTGGCCGAGCTACTGTGGCCGGACGCCCTCGGCGACCAGGCCCGGGCCAACCTCAAAACCACCTTGGCCCGCCTTCGGCAGGTGGGCACCAAAGGGAGCGAGCCCGTGCGATGGATCCACTGGAAGCACGGACGGCTGTCCCTTTCCCGCTCGACCGTGTTCGCCGATTCTCTCCTTTTCGAAAGGGCCGGAAGGTCGGCCCTCCGGAGCCGCTCGCCCCGAGAGGTCGCCCGGGCGCTGGAGCTCTACCGGGGGGACTTCCTCCCCGGGGACGACTCGTACGGGATCGTGGAGAACCGTCGGGAATCCCTGCGGCACCTCCACGTATCCCTCGTGGAGTGGCTGGTGGAGCTGGCCGGTCACCATCCCCCCGAGGACTCCCTGCTGGACCACCTTTCCCTGGCCGTAACCGCCAACCCCTCGTCGGAGCGGTTGTACGCCATCAAGATGGAGCAACTGATCCGCCAGGGCTACCCCATGGAGGCCCTCCGAACCTTCCGGCAAGCAGAGGCGTTCTTCCGCGATACGTTCGGCTCGCCCCCCGGCCCGGTGCTCCGCAAACTGGCCGTCCGGGCGCGGGAGGGGGCTCCCCGCTGACTTTTTCTGGGTGCAGACCGATCGTGTTACCCAAACCGTTACCTGCCTGAACCCCTTCCCTTGCTACTTTGGCTGACCATACCCCTCTGGTTTGGGTTTCCCATCGAGATTTCCTGGGGAGAGGTCGGCCATGGGATACCCGCTCGGGTTCTCCGTGGGCCCTCGGCGGCGAGGGAGCGCCGTGCTTCTTGGGGCCCTCTTTGCCCTGCTGGGAGGCTCTAGCGTCGGGGAAGCGGCGGTTCCCAGACGAAACCCCGTGGGGACACCCGCGGTGCTCTCCCGCCCAGTCGAGGCGGATGCCGTTGCCGCGGTCCTCCACTACCGGGTGGCCGGCACCCGGGCCTACCGCCGGATCGAGCTTCCGGTGGAGGACGGCCGGGTCGCTGTGGAGATTCCCGCCTCCGCCATGGTCCCGCCGGGCGTGGAGTACTACCTGGAGGTGACCACGGCCGACGGCCGGGTGATCACCGACCCGGCGGTCTACCCGACCTACCACCCCTACCGGATCAAGGTGGAGGCCGCCAGGCTCCGGGGTGCGGCCCTGGTGGGAGCCACGAACGGCCGCGTGCCGGCCCGGGGTCCCCTGGTGATGAGCCTGGACGGGGCCCCGACCGGGGTTCGTTTCTTCCTGGACGGGGCGGATGTCACGTCCATGGTGGAGAGGCAGGGGTCCGAGGTCCGGTACGTACCGCCGGCCCCCCTGGAGCCCGGCCGGCACGTGTTGGTCGCGGAGGCCTCGGGGGGCCACCGAGTCGAGGTTCCGTTCGTGGCGGAAGGACCGGCCGAGGGGCCCAGGGGCGTACTGGCCGTGGACGGGAGCGTGTCGTTCAACTACGGCCTGAACGCGAACAACAAGGACACCACCGCATCCGATCGGGCCTCGGGCAACCTCAACCTGGAGCTCTCGGCCCAGAAGGGCAAGTTCGCCGCCCGGTTCTCGGGGGTGAACCTTCAGTACGTCAAGGACGCTCCCGACGAGTTCACGATCTCCTCCGGTTACCTCCTCACCCTGGCCTACGGCGCCCAGTCGTTCGAGTTCGGGGACCTGTCCATCGACGAGACCCCGCTCACGGCTTCGGGGTTCGCCCGCCGGGGGGCCCGGCTGAACCTGGAACTGCACGGGATCAAGGCGCGCCTCTACAACGTGAGGGCCGACACGGTGGAGGGGTTCGAGGCTGGGGTGTCGCTCTCGGACTCCGAGAGCCAGGTGTACGGCCTGGCCGTGGAGGCCCCCCTGCTCCCGGACGACCGGCTCTCCGTACACCTGAGCGCGCTCACGGGACGCAACGAGAACCGGGCCGGGTTCAACACGGGCACCAGCCTGGGGCCTTCCCAAGGACAGACCGTGGGCCTGGGCTTCCGGGGCACCCTGTTCGGCATGGGCCTGAGCGGCGAGCTCGCCTGGAGCCGGTTCGACCCGGACACCTCCCAGGGCCCGGGCATGCAGGCCGACACCGCGTGGCAGGTCAACGCCAGCCGAGACCTGGGCGTGGGCTCGCTCTCGCTGGGGCTGCTGCGCTACGGATCGGACTACGCCACCATTGCCAACCCCAACTTCACGGGCGACCGCCAAGCCGCGCAAGCGGGCTTCTCCACCGGGTTTGGCCCCGTCTCTCTGAACCTTTCGGGTGCCTACAGCGAGGACAATGTAGAGCGGGATCGCAGCCGTCCCATCGTGTCCAGCATCTCGGGGAACACCTCGGTGGGCGTGTCGGTGCCGGGCTGGCCCAGTCTCGACCTGGGCTACGGTGTGTCCCGGCAGAAAAGCCGCTCCGTGCCCCCGGGCGGCCAGGCCGTGGACAACGTGAACCACACCGTGAACGCGGGCCTGTCGTATGGCCGGGACCACTGGAACGCCGGCCTGACCGCCAGCATGGGGTTCCTCCAGAACCGGCTGTCGGGCGCTGCGGGCTCGCGGACCCGCAGTGCCACCCTTTCCGGAGGGTGGAACGGGGAGCGGCTCTCCGTCACGCCCAGCCTCTCGTACAACGAGTCCGACTCGGGCGGCCAGGTGCACCGTACGCGCCTGGCCACCCTGAGCCTGGCCCTTCCCCTGTGGCCCGAGATCGTGGATCTCTCGGGTCAGGGCTCCTACCAGAAGGCCGACACATCGGACGGCTCGGTCGACACGGCCACCCTGAACGGGAGCGTGCGGCTGTCGTGGAACGTGCAGGCCCTGCTCAGCCGGGTGGGCCTGGGTTGGGCCAACGTGCAGCTGGCGGTGTCGGCCGACTACAACCGGTTCCGGGACCGGCGGGATCCCTCCCGGGACCGGGAGGAGGTGCTGGTGTTCCTCACGTTCAACCTGGGGGCGCCGTACCGCTTCCGGGCGGAGACGGAGTGGTGACATGGGTGCGGGTCATCGGGTGCGCGCGATCCTGGCCGGGGCCCTGACCGTGCTGCTCGCGGGGTGTGCGGGCGCACCCCAAGCCCCGCCGGGCCGGCCGGCGCTTCCCCCGGTCCAGGGCGGGGCCACCACCGGGCCCCTCCGGATCGAGCGGGTGGAGATCACGTTTCCCAACGGGTTCGGCTCGATCACCGTACCCAAGGGCGGCCGCCTCACGGCCCGCGCGGTGATCCGGTGCTCGGGCAACGGGGCGTTCCGCGCCGACTGGGTGGTGGACGGCCGGGTGGTGGAGACCGTCACGCGCACCGTGGCCTACGGCACCACGTTCGAGGTCACCACCTCCCGGGACGCTCTGCCCACGTTCGAGCCGGGTCCCCACACCGTGACCCTGCTCATCCGGGAGCCCGAGCCCGGCTTCGATCTGCCGGTGGTGCGGTACTTCGTGGTCATGCAGTGAGCGTCAAGGAAGGGGGAAGAAGGACATGCTGCGGCGGCTCCTCGGCTTCCTGGGACTGTGCCTGCTGGCTGGATGGGCCGGGCTGGCCACGGCGGCTGTGGAGGTAGAGGTCACGGCCGAGGGAGTGGGCGCCTCCACCACGTCCCCTGTGGTGGTGGTGGAGCACGTGGAGCTGCGGTTCCCCAACGGTACCGGCCGCCAGACCGTGGCCAAGGACGAGCCAGGGCTCTACGCCGAGGCGCTGTTTCGCTACCAGGGGAACGGCACGCTCCGGATCCAGTGGATCGTGGACGGCCGGATCCTGGTCGAGACCGTCGAGACCCTCACCTTCGGCACCGACCTGGTGACCCGATCCGACAAGTCCGGGGTGTCCCTGCCCACGTTCGAGCCGGGCCCCCACACCGTGACCCTCACCTTTGACAACGGCTCGGGACAGGCCCCGGCCCTAGAGGTGCCCGAGATCACCTACTTCGTGGCCGAACGGGTCCCCCCCTCGCGGCGGCCCGGGATCCGGCTGGCCGCGCCGGCCGAGGGCGAGGAGGTGGACCCCCGGCTTCTGGCCTTCGTCTGGCGGCCCGTGGACGCGCCCCCGGGGTTCTTCGACCGGTTTCGCGTGGAGGTGACGCCTCCACCGACCGCCTCGGTCAAGGGCACCGCTGGCAAGGGACGGTCTTGGAGCGGCACGGGACCGGTGCTCGCCGCCGAGGTGACCGAGCCCCGGTACCTTCCCCCCGTGGGACAGGCCGTCTCCCTGGCCCCGGGCCGGTACCGGTGGAAAGTGGTGGGGTTCCCGGCCGACGGCTCTACCGCGGTGGTAAGCGACTGGCGCGAGTTCCGCCTGGGTGACCCGCCCCCGGAAGGCGGGGTGTTCTTCCGCTCGGTCCGGGTGACCGGTGCCCCTGCGGGGGAACGGGTGGGCGTCGTGGAAGCCCCCTTGGAGCGTCTCACCCAGAGCCTCGACGTTCGGGAACGCACCCGTGTGCCCGCGGGCGCCGAGGCCGTGCTTCGGGTTCGGGTGGAGAACAGCTCGTTTCAGGAAAGGCAGGCCCTCCGGTTGGAGGTCTACGACATCGGTTCGGGGCTCGTATCCATGACGGGGCTTCCCCCGCTTCCGGCCTGCGGCTCCCCGGTGCCTTCCGGGGCCGTGAACCCGTGGCTGGAGCAGTCCGAGTACCTCACCCAGAGCGGGTCGCTCCAGGGGCTCCAGGAGGAACTGGACCAGACCCGGGCCCGCCTGGAATGCAGGGGGAGCTTTGCCGAGCTGAGCGTCCCGTGGACCGTGCCCCTCATCCGGGAACGGGGGGAGCTGATCCTCAGCATCAAGGACGGGCCCGTGGTGCTGGACACGGCGCGGCTCACCTGGCGGGCCGAGCCCGCCCAGGGGGCCGGGGGCTTCGACTTCTCCGAGTCCCAGCCCTTGGTCGCGCTCAAGCCCGAGAGGCGATTCCCGGACGGACGTCCGACCTACCTGGACATGGCCGGGTTCCGGATCGAGGTGGGCGAGTACGACGCCGTCAACTCCCCCGTCCAGGGTCTCTCCGGCCGCGGCTTGGTGCGCTGGAGGGGCGACAGCGATCGCACCCCGATCCCGGTGACGTTTGAGGGGGTTCAGGGCGACCCCACCGGCGATCCGCTGGTCTGGCGGGTCACCCGGGGGCTCGCCTCGCTGCAGGGCGATCCGGTCACGATCCGGCTCTCCGGCCATACGGTCCGGATCCAGGGCCTGACTCTGGAGCCGGACCGGGCCCGGGCCGACGTGGCCGTGGTGCTCACCGCCATCAAGCCCTGGTCCTCCCGGTTTCCGGTGTGGGTGGGGGCCCGGGAGGTGCCGGTCCTGAACGGCGGCGAGTTCGTGACCGAGGCCGCGGTACCCCCGGGCACGGTGCTGCCCGGCAACGAGCCTCCGCCGGGAACGGTAGCGACCTACCTTCCGGTGGACGTGTTCGCCGGCGGATCGGCCCTGGTGATGGACTTCTCCCCCCACCTGGGCTACGGCCCCGCGGCCGACGAGCCGGAATGGACCGGGCTGGCCCTGGTCTCGGCCCTGGTGCGCGTGCCGGTGCAGGCCCTGGACGACGTTCTTTTCACCGATTTCGACGAAGCCCTGCTGGGCCTGTTCGACACCAGGGAGGAAGACCACATCTACGGCCGCGCCCCGTTCTTGAGGGTGTCCCCTGCGGGCTCCGTATCGGCCGAGGGGGTGGAGCTGCTGCCGGCCGCGCGCGTTCCCCCGGACTTGCTGAGGGGCGATCCGCAGGGAGAGATGGTGCCCCTGTCCCTCCCTGGGTTCCGCATCGGGTTCTCCGGCGGAACGTTCGACCTGGCGGACGGCGGGGTCGGGGGGCTGGACCTGGCCGGCTGGATCCGGCTACCCCAGGACCTGGGAGGGGGAACCCTCACGTTCCGGCACCTGCGCCGGGGCGATCCGGAGGGCGCCACGCTTCGGGGCTTCCACACCGAGCCCATAACCCGCGACCTCCCGGCCGTGACCATCGACGGGTTCACCTACCGCCCGGCCCAGGCCCGTCTGGTGCTGCCTGGGGGGGCGGCCACCGTCCGAAGCATCGGGGCCGCGTTCCGGAATCCGCCCCTGTTCACCTGGCCCACCAACGAGGACGAGTTTCAAGAGCAAGCAGAGCTACTGAGGGATGCCTATGCCCGGGGGCCGGGGCTCCACCTGGAAGGCGGCTCGTTTGCGGCCGCCCGGGCGTGGAGCCGCAAGGTGGGGGCGTTCGACGGCCGGGTGGAGAACCTGCTGCTTCGGATGGAGGAAAGCGCCCTGGTGGAGAACCGGGCGCGGGGCGTGATCCGGGTGCCCCCCCCTGCGGACCTGACCCTGGCCTTCGAGGGATCGGTGGATGCGGACGGCTCGATCCTGGTGCCCGAAGACGGCCTCCTGGCTCCCCCCGCCGAGGGAGGATGGCCCCTGGACTACTGGCGCGTCACCCTGCGCCCGGGCGAGTACTACGTGGAATCAGGGCCGCGGGAGGGGCATATCCAAGGAGCCAATGTCTCCCGGAAAGGGAAGCGATCTCCCTCGCCCCAGGATTCGAGCGCCGCCCCCAAACTCTCCGCCTCGCGTCCCCAGCACATGACCACCGATTCGGTGGTTGACGGCGTGGCACGCGACCCGCTCGGCAACCCCACAGGGCCTCCCGAGAGGAAGCCGGAGCCGGATGCGGGCGGCACGGCCGCGTCCGGCGGCACACCCCAGACGGCCGACGATGGGGGTGTGGCTGATGACGTGGCCCGCCGCCTGGGCAACACCGTGGACGCCGACGAGGGGTTCGGCCAAGGCGCAGGGTCGGGGGGCTGGGGGATGGGGCCGTCAGGGGATCGACAGAGCGCGGGCGGGGAAGGAAGCCGGGCGAGCGCCGGCCCCCAGGGGCCGGGCCCCGACTCTGTGCTGGGCGAGGCGAACCTCGGCTCCCAGCCAATGGGATATGACGTGGAGATGGACGGCAAGGGCGCCCGGGCCCGAGGCGACGCAGGCGTCGGGCGCGCGCAACCGGGTTGGCAGAGGACCGCGGGAGCAAAAGCGGATAGGGGGACCAGCGCGGCCGGCGGGGGGCTCATCCAACGTGCGCAACCCGATCTGCACAGGACGGCAGGGGCAGAGGTGGATACCGCGGACAGCGCGGCCGGCGGGTCGGGCTACGACATCGACATGGGAGCCACGTCCGACGAGGGTGCCGGTCCAGAAGGCGCGGGTACGGCCTCGGTCGGGGTGACCCGCTCCCCGTGGGATCTGCCTCCCCTGTCCGACGGCGCGTTCGTGATCGACGGCCCCCTGGAAGAGGGAGGGCTCCGGGGGTTCTGGCTGTACATGGACCGGCCCGACCCGGCCCGCACGGCCGACTACGGCCCGGCCCGGGGCGTGGTGTTCGACACCGACCGGATCGAGATCCGCGGCGCCGGCATCACCTTTGACGTGCCCCCCGAGCTGGGCGGGCCGGAGTTCGGCGTGGCGAGCGTGCGGGCCGAGGTGCTCGGCAGCCTCACCCGTGCCGGGGCGCCCCAGTGGCAGATCCCCCCGGAGGGGCCATCGGGCACCGGCGGGTTCCGAATCACCCTGGACATCTTTCCGGACGGCAATATCGGCTACAACGGCGACCCGGGCGCCAACCCCCGGGTGGAACCCGTGGGCCCGGTGGGGTTCCTGGGCATCCCGTTCACCCCCTCGGGCGAGGTCCGGTTCGCCCGGTACGCGCCGCCCGCTGCCGCTGCCGGTGGGAACCCGACCGATGCCGTGGCCGATGCCGCGCCCACGTCGGCCCTGGGCCTGCGGACCGACCGCGCGGCCGCCGCAGGGGTGGCGGCGGCAACTCCCCTGGTCACGTTCGAGGGCACCCTGCACTTTCCGTTCTTCGGCACCCGCCGGGCGCGGATCCAGCATACCGCGTCGGGCGCCCGGGTGCCGTTCCTGTCGGGTCCGGAGCAGAGCTGCGCGGATCTGATCTGCTGGAGGAGAACGGCATCGACCGCATCCCCTGGGGCCTTCCGGAGCCGGTGGGCGACTGGGTGGGAGAGCAGGTGGAGCGGATCGGGCAAAGACCCGAGGACGCCTCGTCCAACACCATCTGCGGAGACTCCCGCGGGTACGTGGTGGGCCGGGTCAACCTGCGGTACGTGAACACCTTCGGAAGGGACAGGCTGGCCGAGGGCGTCGCCGCCGCCGCTCCGGACGTGTGGCTCCCGGATCAGAGCGGCGAGCCGATCCGGGCCGAGGCGTTCAAGGGCTTCCTGGGCCAGGGGGAGTTCTCGGTGCTGGGAGTGCTCAAGCTCGTGGGCGTCGCGGACGCGGTGCGAACCGACGACGGCACCCTGGTGGAGCGGGTGTCCCTGGGCGCGGGGGTCCACGCCTTCCGGGCGCTCCTGGCCGGTATGAACCCCAGCCGCACCGGGGCCAAGCTGGGAACCGCGGCCGCCGAGGTGCTGCTCGACATGCCCGAAGAGGCCGAAGCGTTCGGCCGGTACGTGGGGGACGCGGTGGCGTTCAGCACGACCCTCGCCCTGGCGGTCACGGCGGACGCGTGCGCCGGAGGCGGCACGGCAGGGGCCGGTGTCACAGCGGGCACAACGGGCGGAGTCGCGGCCGTGTGCGCCCCCCTGGTGGAGGAGTTCAACCGGATGCTCGTGACCGACGGCGCCAACCTGCTGGCCAGCGCCGCGGACGTCATCGAGATCCTTCTGGCCAAACTGGCCGAGCGGGCGGGCGTGGAGATCACGATCGATCTTCCGGGCGACGCGGGGAAATGGCTCGAGTTCGGGCCCGACGTGGTCCGGGACCTGGTGCGGGACGTGGGCAACCTGGTCAACATGGAGAAGATCTCCCCAAACGATATGGTGCTCGCCGTGGTCCGCACCCTCGACAACGTGCTCTCCGGAATCCTCCTGGGTATGCCCGAAGACGAGCCCGGGCGGATCGTGCCCCTGGGTATCCACCTGCCGGTGCTGCCGGCCCGGAAGTTTCTGGAGCAGGGATCGCTCGACGAGAAGGATGTATGGAGGGCACTGAGGGAGGCGGCCGAGTTCACGCGGCGCCTTGCCGAAATGGAGTCGGTGCGCACCCAGCAGCCCCTTCTTCCCCTCATGGCCCAACTGGCGGAGCTGATCCTGAACCTGGCGGAGGAGCTCCGGAACGCCCGACCGGGTTCCCCGCCCCAGGTGGACCTGGAGCAGGTGCTCCGGGTGGTGGCCTCGATCCCGGACGCGGCGTGCGGGCTGGCCGACCAGAACCCCGACGCGGCCGCCGCCATCGTGCAGGCGGTGAGCGAGACCACCGGGGCCGGGGAGCAGGATATCCAGAACGCGCTGGCCCTTTCCCGCCGGGTCATGGGCTGGGTGGAGCACCCCGCCCTTTCGGGCGGCTCACCGGATGCGGCCCGGGTGGTGCGTGAACTCGTGATCCCCCTGGTGGACGACCTGCGGCGGGCCAACGCCGAGGGCACGGCGTTCTGCACGGCGCGGCCCGGGTACGACCCTTACGACGCCCAGGCCATCGCCGTGCTGAACGTGCTGGCCCAGGCGCTTCGCCTGGCCGAGGTGGAGGCCATCGAGAACCCCACCGTGCGAGCGAGGGAGCGGTTCTTCTGGACCGTGGCAACCCTGCGAGCGGGGGCCGAGGCCGTGAACACCGTGGCGCCGGAAGGGGAAGAGCCGGTGCCCGATCTGGCCTTCACCCTGTTCGACGCCCTGGAGCGGGCCTGGGAGGTCGTGACCGCCGAGAACGACGACCCGGCATCGGTCAAGGTCCTGCGTGCCGCCGACTCGGCCGTGTACGTGGTGGGCCAGGACCCCGAGCTTTCCGGCCTGGACTACACGCCCCAGACGGTGGAGCTGGTGCGGGCCGTGCTGGCCGAGGCCATGCTCTTGGCCCGGGCGGCCGAGGCGGCCGAACCGCCCGAGCCGGGGCCGGTGGTG
>JAADGT010000201.1 GCA_013152215.1 Deltaproteobacteria bacterium | reverse complement strand
GTCGGTCCGCTACCGGGGGCACTCCTGGCCCGTGAGGCGCGACACCCTGACCACCTCGGTGATCGCCTGGGACCCGGACGAGCCCTCCAGCCCGGGCATGGAGTGGATCCGGGTGGCCCCGAGCAACGCGGACGACGGACGCCATCGCCCTCCGCCGGGCTTTCCGCCCCAGGAGCGCCCGCCCGAGGGCTGGCGCAGCCGGGATGTCCCTCCGGACCAGGCGGCTGCCTATTTGGTGACGGAGATCACGCTCCGATGACGGCAGCCAGCGGGCGGAGCCTGCGGGTCCTCACGTTCACCTCCCTCTTCCCCAATGAGATCCAGCCGGACTTCGGCGGGTTCGTGGCTCGGCGGATGGAGGCCTGGGCCCGGGCGTATGCCGAACGGTGGGCCGTGGTCGCGCCGGTTCCGTTCTTCCCCCGCGTTCCGTGGAAGACGAGATGGGACGTGTTCTCCCGGATTCCCCGGGAGGAGCGACGGAACGGGTGGAAAGTCTGCCACCCCAGGTATTTCATGGTTCCGGGCGTGGGTGGGTTTTTCCAGGGCCGGAGCATGGCGGCAGGGGCCCGGGGGGCGGTGGAGCGGCTGTGGCGCGAGGAGGGGCCGTTCGACCTCATCGACGCGCACTTCGTGTATCCGGACGGCTATGCGGCCGTGAGGCTGGGCCGGCGGTTCGGCGTGCCCGTGGTGGTGAGCGCCCGGGGCACGGACGTGAACCTGTACCCCGATCTTCGGGGCATCGGGGCTCAAGTGGGGTGGACCCTTCAGCACGCGCACGCCCTAGTCGCAGTGAGCCGGGGGCTTCGGGAGCGGATGATCGTCTTGGGGGCGGACCCCGCACGGTGCCACCTGGTACCGAACGGGGTGGACCTGGACCGATTTTCCACTCGGGAGAGGCCGACGGCGGAGCCCCCGCGCTTGCTCACCGCGTGCAACCTGGTGCCCGGCAAGGGGGTGGACGTGGTGGTTCGGGCCGTTGCCGGGCTCGGGCCCGAGGCCGAGCTGTGGGTGGCCGGCGACGGCCCAGAGCGCCCACGCTTGGAGGCCCTGGCCCGGGACCTGGGCCTGGAGGGCCGGGTTCAATTCCTGGGGCGGGTGCCTCACGACGAGATGCCGGGCCTCTACGCCCGGGTTCACATTTTCTGCCTCGCCAGCCGGGCCGAGGGGTGCCCCAACGTGGTGTTGGAGGCGCTGGCGAGCGGGGTTCCGGTGGTGGCCACGCGGGTCGGCGGCATCCCCGAGTGGGTGGAGGAGGGCCGGACGGGCTTTCTGGCGGAGCCCGGCGACCCCGAGGCGTTCCGGGCGGCCTTGTCGCGTGCCCTGGCGCACCCCTGGGATTCGGCGACGATTCGAGCGGCGCTGCGGGGCCGCACCTGGGACGACGTGGCCCAAGCCGTGGAGGCGGTGTTTCGGGGGATGGTGGGGCCGGGAGGCTGAAGAGCGGGATGAGGGACCGAGGGTTTGACGTGTTGAAGGTGCTCGCGATCTTGGAAGTGGCGAGCGCCCATTTCCTGGAGCCACGCTTTCCGATCGTGTGGGCGCCCACGGCGGTCTCGCTTCTGATCTTTGCTTACGGCTCCGCCTATTTCACGTATCGGGCCTATGGGGTGGGCTTCGATCGGAAAGCGTATTGGCTCCGGAAGGCTCAACGCCTCGGTGTGCGTCTTCTGGCGGTGGACGCCGTGCTTCTGGGGCTGTTTCTGATGCAGGGGCGTGAGGGCATATGGTCGTGGGAGTCGCTCGTTTGCGCTGTTGGGCTCCAAGGTTGGCTGAGTTGGCTTTACCTTCCAAACCCGAGCCCGTTTGGCCGGGGGATGTGGTTTCTTACCCTCCTGTTGGTGTTTTACACGGTGTACCCCTGGCTCGCCCGGGTGCTCTCCACGGACCGACGTCGGGCCACCTGGGTCACGGTGGGCTGGTGTGCTACGGCGTGGGCGCTGGAATGGCTCTTTCCTTATGGGCACGCACTTTGGCTCACGACCTGCGGGTTTGTCGTAGGGACATATGCCGGCCAATGGGGGATGCCTATCGGGAGGAGGGGGGGGATTGGGTTCCTGGTGCTCGCAGGGGCCGCCGCGGTCCTGAACGGGACCGGGGTCAAGGTGCTGAACTTTCCTCTGCTCCTCGGAATATTTTTGGTTGCGGTCGCTTGGTGGCACGGGTTTCATGCACCCCGTTGGGTCCAGAACACCACACTCCCGTTTGCGGGGTGCTTGCTGGAGATTTATCTGCTCCATATGTACCTTTTCGTTCACCCGACGGGGAGTCTGGGGGTCGACCTGCTGCTCTCGTTGGCACTGGTGCTCGCGGTGGCGAAGTTCCTTGACGGGTTCGTGATCTATGCCGCGCATCTGTTGAATCCGAAGCCCGAACCGCTCCGAACGTCTTAAGCGAGAGCTTTTGCTGTCCGCTGCCCAGTTTCGCGCGACATCTGGCCTTACGTAACGTTCGCCACAGATGCACACGGATTATCACGGATTGGGCGAAGGGCGTGAATCGTGGGAAAGGCCGTGAATCGTGAATCGTGAATGGTGAATCGTTAGGACGTTGGGACGGCACGACCCACGACAAGCCACCTGCGACGAACGGCCGTTCCGCCTTCCAGCGGCCCGCGTGGCGGGCCATATCTGTGTCGATCTGTGTTCATCTGTGGCAAAAGGGCGGTTTTTGGCTTTTGGTTTCTGGTTTTCGGTTTTCAGCCTCCTAGCTTCCCAGCCTTAAAACGGAGATTCCATGTGCGGCATTGCCGGTCTGTTCTATCGCAACGGCTCGCCCGTCGACCCCGACGTGCTGGTCCGGATGACCCGGACCTTGATCCACCGGGGGCCAGACGAGGAGGGGTATTTCGTCAACGTTGGGACGTTGGGACGTTGGGACGCGGGGACGTGGGAAAAACAGGCTGGGAGGCTGGACGGGCGTGGGCCGTCCCAACGTCCTAACGTCCTCACGTCCCAACATCCTAACGATATACGATCAACCACCGGCAACGGCCACGTGGGCCTGGGGCACCGGCGGCTGTCCATCATCGATCTGTCCTCCGGGCAGCAACCCCTGTCCAACGAGGACGGGACGGTGTGGGTGGCGTTCAACGGCGAGATCTACAACTTCCAGTCCTTGAAGAAGGATCTGGAGGCCAAGGGCCACCGGTTCCGCACCCACTCCGACACCGAGACCATCGTGCACGCCTGGGAGGAGTGGGGCGAAGACGCGGTGCAGCGGTTCCGGGGGATGTTCGCGATCGCCCTGTGGGACGAGCGAAAGCAGGTGCTGTGGCTCGTCCGGGACCGGGTCGGCAAGAAACCGCTCTATTATCTGGTGGACGACGAGCGGCTCGTCTTCGGGTCGGAGATCAAGGCGATCCTGGAGGCCCCGGCAGTGGATCGGAATGTGGACCTGACCGCGCTGTCGGACTACCTCTCTCTCCTCTACGTTCCCTCGCCCAAGAGCATCTTTCGCTCGATCCGAAAGCTCCCTCCGGCCCACTACGCGCTGGTCACGGCCGACACGTTCGAGGTCCGGCGGTACTGGGACCTCGCGTTTGCCCCCTGTCACGACCTGCCCGAGGAGCGGATGATGGAGGAGCTCCTGGGGATCTTGGACGAGGCCACCCGGCTTCGGATGATCAGCGACGTGCCGCTCGGGGCGTTTCTTTCGGGAGGGGTGGACTCCTCGGCCGTGGTGGCCCTGATGGCACAGGCGTCCGACGGCCGCCCCGTGCTCACGAACTCCATCTCGTTCAGCGTGGCCAAGTACAACGAGGCCGAGTACGCACGCCGGGTGGCGGAGCTGTTTCGCACCGACCACCACGAGTTCCACGTGACCCCCGAGGCCATCCCGGTCATCGAGGAGCTGGCCTGGCACTACGACGAGCCCTTTGCCGACTCCTCGGCCGTGCCGACGTACTACGTGTCGCACACCGCCCGGCAGAACGTCACGGTCTCTCTCTCGGGCGACGGTGGGGACGAGAACTTCGCCGGGTACCGGCGCTACTACATGGACGCCCGGGAGAACCTGGTGCGCAATATGGTGCCCCGGCCTCTGCGGAGGCCCGTGTTCGGCGGCATGGGAAAGCTCTACCCCAAGGCGGACTACCTACCGCAGATCTTTCGGGGCAAGGCCTTCATCTCGAACGTGGCCCGCGACCCGGAGGACGCGTACTTCTTCTCGGTGTGCGCGTTCTACGAGGATGCAAAACGCGCGCTGCTCAAGCCGGAGGTGCTGGAGGCGCTGGGAGGGTACGAGACCCGGGACCTGTTCTACGACGTCTACCGCCGGGCCCCTGCGGAGGACCACCTCTCGCGGATCCAGTACCTGGACATCCAGACCTACCTGTGCGGCGACATCCTGACCAAGGTGGACCGGGCCAGCATGGCGGTGTCGCTGGAGGTTCGCTGCCCGATCCTGGACCACGAGTTCATGGAGTATGTGGCCCGGATTCCCTCCCGGATGAAGCTAGTGGGCCGCGACGGGAAGCACATCTTCAAGAAGGCCCTCAAGCGCCACCTGCCCGACGACATCCTGTACCGCAAGAAGATGGGGTTCGGCGTGCCGATCCTGGAGTGGCTGCGGGGCGAGCTCAAGGACTACGCCCGGGGCCTGATCCTGGACGGCGAGGCAAGCCGCCTGTACTTCCGGCCGGAGCGACTGGAGCGGATCTGGAAGGAGCACCAAAACGGGTTACGCAACTACGCCACCGAGCTGTGGATCGTGATGATGCTGAACCTGTGGCATGGGAGGTTTGTTGGGAAGCTGGGAGGCTAGGAAGCTGGGATGCGGGGAGGCAGACCCATGGGGGAAGACCGCTGGTGCAACCTGGACGTCTGGCGACTGGCCGATAATCTCGCCATGGATGTGTACGAGGCAACCCGGGAGTTCCCCAGGGAGGAGATCTACGGCCTGACGGCCCAGCTTCGGCGGGCCGCGCTTTCTGTGCCCACGAACCTCGTGGAGGGGTACTCGCGGAGAGGCGATCGGGAACTGCGGCATTTCGTGAACATCGCGCTCGGGTCTCTGGCGGAAACAAAGTATCTCCTTCATTTCGCGAGCCGCTTGGGGTTCCTGGAGCCTGAAGTCCACGCCACCTTGGCCTCGTCCTGTGAGACCCTGGGAAAACGCCTTTGGCGGTTCTACGAGGCGGTGGGCGCGGCTGAGAGCCGGAAGGGGTAGGGTTTGAAGCACGCAATGGGTCGAACCTGCGGGCGGGGTCTGGGCCTCCCAGCCTCCCAGCCTCCTAGCCGGCGCGTGCACATCGTGCACGTGCTGTACTCTTTCGGTACCGGTGGCCTGGAGAAGGGCATCGCCACAGTGGTGCGTCATGGTTCGGGGCGGTTTTGCCATACCATCGTGTGCCTCACCGTGTCCGGGGCCTCGGAGCGGTTGCTGCCCTCGGGGACCACCGTAGTAGAGCTGAGAAAACCACCAGGAAATTCAATTCGTATCATCCTAAAGTTGAGGCAGGTTCTTATGAATCTCCGGCCCGACGTGGTCCACACCCGCAACTGGCCCGGCATGGACGGGATCATCGCGGCGCGGTTGGCCGGCATCCGGAACGTGGTGCACGGCGAGCACGGGTGGGGCATGGACGACCCCGACGGTCGAAGCCCCAAGCGGATGCGGATCCGGCGCCTGCTGAGCCGGTGGGTGCGGGAGTACACCTGCGTGTCCCGGGCCATCGAGCGCTGGCTCGAGGAAGAGGTCCGGGTCCGCCGGCCGGTGAACCAGATCTACAACGGGGTGGACACGGAGGTGTACCGGCCCGGTCCTGGCCACGGTATCCGGTCGGAACTGGGGATTCCCCCTGACGCGTTCGTGGCCGGGATCGTGGGCCGCTTGGACCCGATCAAGGATCACCCCACCCTGTTTCGGGCCTTTTCCCTGCTGCGGGAGAAGGTGCCCAGCGCCCGGCTCCTGGTGGTGGGGGACGGCCCGGAGCGGGCGCGGCTCGAATCCCTCGGTGGGGAGGGGGCTCTCTTCTTGGGGGATCGGACGGACGTGCCGGAGATCCTCCGGACGCTGGACGTGTTCGTACTCTCCTCCCGGAACGAGGGCATCTCGAACACCGTCCTCGAGGCCATGGCCGCCGGCCTTCCGGTGGTGGCCACTCGGGTGGGGGGCAACCCGGAGCTGGTGGCCGAGGGGGAGACCGGCACGTTGGTACCCCCCGGGGACACCGAGGCCCTGTGCCAGGCACTGGCAGGATACGCCCTCCACCCGGACCGGGCCCGGTCCCACGGCCGAGCCGGAAGGAACCTCGTGGAGGCGCGTTTCTCCATCCCCGCCATGGTGGCTGGATACGAGGGGGTGTGGGAGCGGGTGGCTGGGGGAGGACGAGGGCAATGGGGCTTTTGAGACGGGTGCTTCGATGGGTCTGGAACAGTTTTGCCCTAATTGGGGTGGTCGCCACCCTGGCGGGGCTGTATGGGGTACGGTGGGCGATGCGCACCTACGACCTCACACCCCACCAGTTCGCCATCAAAGCGATGAGGAAGGTCGGAGTGTCGAACCCCAAGGTTGAGACGCTGTTGTCGCCTTCACCCCGGTATGCACAGCACCGGTTCGATGGTCAGGTACGAGATGAACGGCCAAGGTTGCTCTTGAGACCGGAACAGGTGGAACAGATCCGGCGACGATATGTGACGGACAAGAAGTTCCGCCGACTGGTCGACCGGTTTCGCAACGGCAAAAGCATGGGGCACTTCGCGGTCCGGTGGGTGTGTACCGGGGATGAAGAGGCAGCTCGGCGCCTGGTCCAAAAGCTTTTGAGCGAGCCCTTGGTGCTGCCATCCCAATCGGAGCATACCGGAAACGGCGCGGAGCTTGCGGTGTTCTACGACCTGGTGGCCTCCTATCCCGGCTGGACACCCGCCCAACGATCTGCCGTCAACGAAAGGCTCCGGGAAAGCGTCCGGAACATCCTGGTGGTGCTCGACGGGGACTCCGCCTCGCTGTGGCACGGGCGGGTCCCCCTGGCGGCAGCCGGTATGACCGCGGCTTTGGCATTGGACGACGGGAAGCCCGAGAATGCAGAGTTACTCGCGCGGGTTCAGGGGCATTTTGCTAGCGCATTGGCAGCAATGGATCTAACCGAGGCGTGGCCAGAGGGATACAACTACTGGGTAAACAGCAGGGGGCTCCCCTTCATCCAGGGGTGCCTGAGCCATGTCAACGCTGTGGAAGGCTCTTCGCTTAACCCGGTGGCAAAACGCGTGGCGAACCGGGTGGGTCTGTGGATGATCGCCGGGGTGGAACCCATCGGCCGGTTCCACCTTTTCGGTGACACAGGTCCCCGCAACGACCTTCGGGAAGAGACCCAGAAGATCATCGATGCCATCAGTCTCCTGACAGGACACCCGCTGTTTCGTCTGTACTCGGCGTATCTGAACGGATTGCCGGGCTTGCGTCCCTATTACTGGACCTATGCGTGGTTGCGGCCCCTCCTGCGGGGATTGCCCGAACTGGACTATACCTCTGACGAGAAGGTTCCGGACCTGGGCGTGCTGTCCGGAAAGCTGCCCAGAGCGCTGGTGTTTGGGAGAGAGTCGTTCGGTCAGGTGTTCATGCGCTCGGACTGGGGGCCTGACGGTATGTTCGTGTCGTACCGGGCTGGGCACACCTTCACCCACCACGGTCACTATCAGGCGGGCCACTTCACGATCACGAAGAAGGCGCCTTTGGCGATCACGAGCGGTACTTATGGCGGGTGGACGACTCCTCACCGGTTGAACTACTACATCCGCACGGTGGCGGCGAACTCGATTCTCGTGCTGAGGCCCGGGGAGAAGGTGCAACCCAACAGATTTTTCAAAGAAAACGTGGCCGATGGGGGGCAACGGGTGGTCATGCCCACCGGAAGCGCCGTGCTAAGTGTGGAAGATTGGAGGAAAAATATTTACAAAGGCAGGCACTTCGAAGCAGGACGGATCACGGCCTTCGATGATTCCAACCCCGCTTTCGTGTACGTGGGCAGCGACCTGACCGGAGCGTACAACAACACTTCGTACGACGACAACGGGAAGGGGGGGAAGGTGTCCCGGATCACCCGCCAATTGGTGTTCTTGCCCAAAGAAGAACGGCTCGTGATCCACGACCGGGTGGTCGCCACGGACCCAACGTTCACCAAGAAGTGGCTTCTGCACTCTTGGGCCAAGCCGGAGACGCAAACGGAACGGGTGCTGGTGGGGCGGAGGGAAAATGGCATCATGGAGTCTACCGATGCCCGTGCCGTCATCCGTTACCAAGGCGGGCAACTCTACGTGGACCGCCTGCTTCCGAAAAGGGCGCTACTTAGGAAAGTGGGCGGACCGGACTACCGGTACTACGTGGAGCTGGATGGGGACGACTCGGATCTGGACGGGGCGAACATGGACGAAGGAGCCCAAGAACGTCCGTGGTTCGATGCGGGATTGTGGCGGATCGAGATCCAGCCGGAGGATCCCAGGAAAGAGGACCGATTCCTGATCGTGTTGAAGGCGGGTGAAAAGGGGGACCCAACGCCGCTCCAGCCGGTCCTGGTGGAAGGGGGTGCGGTGGAAGGGGTGGAAACCCCTAGAGCGGTGGTACTGTTCGGAAAGGACGGGATGGTTCGGGAATCGTTCGAGTACAGGGCGCGGGGGGAAGACCGACGTCTTCATGTGATCGTGGACCTCCCACCGAATCGACCTGTCGAGGTGCGCGTAGGGGGCACCTCGTTTCGCCGCAAGACCTCCCTCGAAGGAACTCTTTCGTTTGAGGCCATAGCAGGGGCGGAACCGGTGCACGTGAATATGTAGGCGCATCGGCACGGACTTTGCGGATGGGCTCAGAGGCGGGGAACCGACCGAGGCAGCGGAACTGCGGGCCCTGACTGCGCCCCGCAGCCGGTCAAGTTTGAGCAGACCCGGTCCGATTGGGGGGAAAACAGGAGGCCCCGAGGGATGGTACGGAGGGTTGACGTGGGCGACGGCGATGTGATCCTGGCTTGGGAGCAGGCGTTGGAGAGGGTGGGGGGGGACCAGGAGTTCCTGGAGGAGCTGGTGGGGTGTTTCCTGGTGGACCTGGACGGGTACCTGGGGGACCTGCGGCAAGCTCCGGACCCCGCGGCCCGCCGGGCCGCGGCCCATCGGATCAAGGGGGCGGCTCGCAACCTGGGAGCGCTGGCCCTGGCCGAGGCCTGCCGCCGGGTCGAGGAGTCGGGGAAGGCGGAGGACGTGGCAGCGGTGGAACAAGAGGCCCAACGATTGGTTGCCCATTGGAAGCTCCGGTAGACCTTTCCATGTCAGAATTCAGATGACAAAGGTCAGAGGACAGGATCCATTTCCTGTCCTCTGACCTTTGAGCTCTGCCCTTTGCTATGGGAGCGGCGTCCACGTCGTGACATGGGCCGAAGGTCCGACGAACGGCCTTCTAGCTTTCCAGCTTACCAGCCTTTGGGCCTTCCAGGGGGCCGAAGGCCCCAAACCGAAGACCATCAACCGAAGTTCCTGTGAAGGAGAAATGCACGTGAGGGCCTTGGTGGTGGACGACGACCCGGTGTCCCGGAAGCTGCTGGCGAAGATCCTGTCGGACCTGGGGTGCGAGGTGGAGGTGGCCACCGGAGGCTTGGAGGGCCTGGAGAAGGCCATGCTGGACCCTCCAGACCTCCTCGTCACCGACTGGGTGATGCCGGACATGGGCGGGGGAGAGCTGATCCGGGCCCTGCGGGACTCCGGATTCGATCGGCCGATCTGGTTCGCCTGCCCACGGGAGGGGGAGGAGAACCTTGCCGAGGGCCTCGACGCCGGTGCCCAAGCCCCGATCCACAAGCCCTTCGATCGGGACGAGATCGCCGGGCTCCTGGCCCGGGTTGGGGAGGGGGGGTAAGATGTCGTCCGTGTTGGTGGTGGACGACGTACGGGTGAACCGACTGATGCTCGTCAAGGGGCTGGCGCCCATCCCCACCATTCAGGCCGAGGACGCGGCCCAGGCCCTGGAGCTCTTCTTCACGAAGCGGCCGGCCGTGGTGCTCCTGGACATCGGGTTACCCGAGGTGGATGGGGTCACCCTGCTGAGGATCATCCGCCAGCACGACCGGAGGAGCGGGCAGCACACCCCCGTGGTGGTGGTGAGTGGGGAGGGCACCCGGCAGCACGTGATGGAGACAGCCCGATTGGGGGTGGAGGGGTTTTTCGTGAAGCCGGTGGAGCCGGCCGATCTGGCCCAGCGGGTCCGGGAGCTGTGGCCCAAGTCGGGGGAAGCGGAGGGGAACGGAGGGGGGGAAGAAGCGGAGGAAGAGGAGCCCAAGGCGGAGGGGCACGCCGAGGGCTGACCCACACCGCTCGAGGAGGGGTGCGTGTCCACCGTATATCCGACCAAGCGGCGCTATCCCCGAAGGCCGATCCGAGGGGCGGCGCTGGTCCGTTGTGACCGGGTGCCGGTGGCAGAGGGGTTCACCAGGACCCGGGTCGTGGGGCTCGGCGGATGCGGGTTCGAGAGCGACGAGCTGTTGGGGGTGGGCCGCTTCGTGGAGCTGGTGCTCCGGCTCGAGCGCCACACGATTCGGGCCCTGGGCCGGATCGTGTATGAGCGCCCCCTGGAGCCGGGGCGTTACGAAGTGGGGGTGGAGTTCCTCCGGATCCCCGAGGAGCACCGGGCCGCGATCCGCGAGCTGTTCCCCGAGGAGGCTGCGCCGGCCGAGCCCGAGGTGTGATCACCTGGTCCGCTTGGCAAGACCCGCCGCCCGCCGATAGAATTCCCCCTTCGTCGTGCCCCCCGGACAAGATTCTTCGTGGGCCGTCCCGTGCCGGCCCCGACGAGGCCTCGCTCGGGACCGAAACCCACTTCCGAAAGGCGATCCCCGATGGTGCCGGACTCGCTGCGCCGACGCGCCGAAGACCTTCGGCGGCTGATCCACTACCACAACTACCGATACTACGTGCTCGACCAACCCGAGATCCCGGACGAGGAGTACGACCGGCTGTTCCGGGAGCTGGTGGACCTGGAGGAGCGGTACCCCGAGCTGCGCTCCCCAGACTCGCCCACCCAGCGGGTGGGGGCTCCGCCCCTTGAGGCGTTCGAGCCCGCCCCCCATGCCGTGCCCATGCTCAGTCTCGAGAACGCCATGGACGAAGCCGAGCTGCGGGAGTTCGATGCCCGCGTGCGTCGGTTCCTTGGAACGGAAGAGCCCGTCGTGTACTCGTGCGAGCCCAAGTTCGACGGCCTGGCCGTGGAGCTCACCTACCGGGACGGCGTGCTGGTGCGGGGGGCCACCCGGGGCGACGGAGCTGTGGGCGAGGACGTCACGGTGAACCTGCGTACCGTCCGCACCGTACCGCTGGGGCTGCTGGGAGCGGAGGTCCCCCGGCTCGTGGACGTGCGCGGCGAGGTGGTGATGCCGGTGGAGGCGTTCCACCGGCTGAACCGAGAGCAGGAGGAGGCCGGGCTCACGCCGTTCGCCAACCCCCGCAACGCGGCCGCGGGCTCGGTGCGGCAGCTGGACAGCTCGATCACGGCCCGCCGACCCCTGGAGTTTTTCGCGTACGGGGTGGGCCGGCTCGAGGGCGTGGAGGTGAAGACCCACTGGGAGCTGATGGAACGGCTGCACGGCTGGGGGTTTCGGGTGTCCGAGCACCGGCGGCGCAGCCGGGGGATCGACGGCGCGGTGGAGTACTGCCGCGAGACCGAGGCCCGCCGCGACGAGTTCCCCTACGAGATCGACGGCTGCGTGGTCAAGGTGGACGACCTGGAGCTCCAGGAGCGGCTGGGGGCCAAGGCCCGGGCCCCCCGGTGGGCCATCGCCTACAAGTTCGCCCCCCGCCAGGCCACCACCCGGGTGCTCGACATCGAGGCCAGCGTGGGCCGCACCGGCGCGGTGACCCCGGTGGCGGTGCTGGAGCCGGTGTCCGTGGGCGGCGTCACCGTGAGCCGGGCCACGCTCCACAACCCGGACGAGGTGATCCGCAAGGACATCCGGATCGGCGACTGGGTGGTGGTGCAGCGGGCCGGCGACGTGATCCCCGAGGTGGTGCGGGCCCTGCCGGAGCGCCGCACGGGCGACGAGAGGCCGTTCGTGATGCCCGAGCGCTGCCCGGTGTGCGGGGCCCGGATCGAGCGGCCCGAGGGCGAGGCGATCCCCCGGTGCACCGGGCTCAGCTGCCCGGCGCAGCTCAAGGCGCGGATCCGCCACTTCGCGTCGCGCCGGGCCATGGACATCGACGGGCTCGGCACGAAGCTGGTGGAACAGCTGGTGGAGAAGGGCCTGGTGCGGGACGTGGCCGACCTGTTTCGCCTGTCCGAGGCGGACCTGGTCCCGCTGGAGCGCATGGCCGAAAAGAGCGCCCGCAACCTGGTGGAGGCCATCGACCGGGCCCGGAAACGGGACCTGGCCCGGTTTGTGTACGCTTTGGGCATCCGACACGTGGGCGAGGCCACGGCTCGGGCCCTGGCCGAGCGGTTCGGCAGCCTCGAGGCGCTCATGGACGCGTCGGAAGAGGAGCTTCTGGCAGTGCCCGACGTGGGGCCTGAGGTGGCCTCGAGTGTGCGCGCGTTCTTTGCGGAGCCGGCGAACCGGGAATCGATCCGGAGGATGCTGGAGGCGGGGGTTCGTCCGATGCCGCCGGCTCGTCCGGAAGCCGCGGAAGCCCCCCTGGCCGGCAAGACCTTCGTGTTCACCGGCGCCCTCGAGTCCATGACCCGGGACGAGGCCAAGGCCCGGGTGGAGGCCCTGGGCGGCAAGGTCACCTCGTCGGTGTCGCGGAAGACCGACTACGTGGTGGTGGGCGCGGACCCAGGTTCCAAGGCGGAGAAGGCCCGTACCCTCGGGGTGACCACCCTGACCGAGCCGGAGTTCCTGGAGTTGCTCAAAACCGCTTCGGGATGACGGCGATCCGCTCTCCAGGAACTTCCGCTAGAAGGCTGGAAGGCTAGGAGGCTCGGAGGCAGAACGGCCGTGACGGGTGACCCGTGACGAGTGACGGGGTGACGGCGCGCCCCCCGACTAACCACGAACGACCAACGACCAACCATTCACGATTTACGATTCACGGCAGTTGCGACCAACGACCAACGACGAACCACCAACGACCGAAGTTCCCAGGAGATCCCCATGGTCCGAGTCGAACGGGAAGACGGCGTGGCCCTGGTCCTGATGGACCGGCCCAAGGTCAACGCCCTGTCTCCGGCGTTCCTGGAGACGCTGGACCAGGGCCTGGCCAAGGCCTGGGAGGCCCCCGGCACCCGGGCCGTGGTGCTGGCGAGCGCCCAGGAGAGGGCGTTCTCCGCCGGGTTCGACCTGAAGGAGCTCGACCGGCTGGGGCCCGCCGAGTTCGCCGGGTTCTTCGGCGCGTTCGCCCG
>JAADGT010000230.1 GCA_013152215.1 Deltaproteobacteria bacterium | reverse complement strand
TGCGGCTGAGCCCCCGCGCCCTTTCCACTCCCCACCCCAGGAGGTGACCCATGCGCATCGCGATCGCATCCACCGACGGCAAGAGTGTGGACGAGCACTTCGGCCGGGCCCGCCGATTCTGGATCTACGACCTGGCGGCCGGCGGCCCCCGGTTCGTGGCCGCCCGACCGGTGACCCCGCTTTCCACCGGTGACCCCGACCACCCTTTCGACGAGGGGCGGTTCGCCGGCATCGCCGAGGTCCTCGAAGACTGCCGGCGGGTGTACTGCGCCCGGATCGGCGAGCGGCCGGCCGTCGAGTTGGCCGCCCGCGGCATCGAGGTGGTGGCGCGGCCCGGCCCCCTTCCGGCGGCCCCCTGAACACGCCTTCTTCCCCCAAGCCAAGAGGAGACGACCATGGCATCCGAAGCCCCGCGGCCCGAGGACACCAAACGAGTGCTGACCGAGGCCTACCCCTCCAAGGCGGCCCGTAAGCGCGCCAAGCAGATCGTGGTGAACGCCCCCCCCGACGCGGAGGGGTTTCGGCCCCAGATCCTCTCCAACACCCGGACCACGCCCGGCGTGATCACCCAGCGGGGCTGCTCCTACGCCGGGTGCAAGGGGGTGATCCTCGGCCCGGTCCGGGACATCCTCACCATCACCCACGGCCCCGTGGGATGCGGGTTCTACAGCTGGCTCACCCGCCGGAACCAGACCCGGCCTCCCTCGGAGGACGCCCCCAACTACATGCCTTACGCCCTCATGACCGACATGCAGGAGAACGACATCGTGTTCGGGGGGGAGAAGAAGCTCCGGAAGGCCATCCGGGAGGCCTACGAGATCTTCCGGCCCAAGGCCATCGCCATCGCGGCCACCTGCCCGGTGGGCTTGATCGGCGACGACATCCACGCCGTGGCCCGCGACATGAAGGAGGAGCTCGGCATCAACATATTCGCCTTCAGCTGCGAGGGCTACAAGGGAGTGAGCCAGTCGGCCGGCCACCACATCGCCAACAACGGCATCTTCCAGCACGTGGTGGGCACCCAAGACGAGCCGCCGGAGGGCCGGTTCCGGATCAATCTGCTCGGGGAGTACAACATCGGGGGCGACGCGTTCGAGATCGAGCGGATCCTGGAGCGCTGCGGGATCACCTTGGTGTCCACGTTCAGCGGAAACGCCTCGTACGACCAGTTTGCCCGGGCCCACATGGCAGACCTGAATGCCGTCATGTGCCATCGCTCCATTAACTACATGGCGGAGATGACGGAGGAAAAGTACGGCATCCCCTGGATCAAGGTGAACTTCATCGGAGCCGAGGCCACGGCCAAGGCGCTGCGGAAGATCGCCCAGTACTTCGGCGACCCGGAGCTCATCGACGGGGTGGAGCGGGTCATCGCCGAGGAGATGCCCGCGGTCCGAGCCGTAATCGACGAAATCCGCCCCCGCACCGGGGGCAGGACCGCCATGCTGTTCGTCGGCGGCTCGCGGGCCCACCACTACCAGGAGCTGTTCCGGGAGATCGGCATGCGCACCGTGGCGGCCGGGTACGAGTTCGGCCACCGGGACGACTACGAAGGCCGAAAGGTGCTGCCGTTCATCAAGGTCGACGCCGACAGTCGCAACATCGAGGAGCTCGATGTGGAGCCCGACCCCGAGCAGTACCGGCCCCGCAAGACCGCGGACGAGCTTGAGGCCCTTCGGGCCCAGGGTCTGGATTTCGGGGAGTACGAGGGGCTCATGGCCGACATGGAGGTGGGGAGCCTGGTCATCGACGACATCACCCACCATGAGACCGAGCGGCTCATCGAGCTCTACCGGCCCGACGTATTCTGCGCCGGCATCAAGGAAAAGTACGTGATCCAGAAGCACGGCATCCCGATGAAGCAGCTCCACAACTACGACTATCACGGCCCCTACGCCGGATTCCGCGGGGCGATCCGGTTCTACCGCGAGATCGATCGTATGGTGAACACCCGGATCTGGCGGCACGTGACCCCGCCGTGGGCCGAGAAACCCCAGCCCGGGGTCCTGCGCCAGGCGTCCTGATCCCCCGCTTCGTGCCATATGAGGTGACCCATGTTGCTGCGACACACCCCCAAAGAAATCCGAGACCGATCGGCCCTCACCACAAACCCCGCCAAGACCTGCCAGCCCGTGGGGGCGCTCTACGCCGCCCTCGGGGTGCACCGGTGCCTGCCCCACAGCCACGGGTCCCAGGGCTGTTGCGCCTACCACCGCAGCATGCTCACCCGCCACACCAAGGAGCCCGTGATGGCGGCCACGAGCTCGTTCACCGAAGGCGCCTCGGTATTCGGGGGCATGGCCAACCTGACGCAGGCCATCGAGAACATCTTTGCACTCTACGACCCCGACGTGGTGGCCGTGCACACCACCTGCCTTTCCGAGGTGATCGGCGACGACATCCCCCAGATCGTCAAGAGCGCAACGGACGCGGGCAAGATCCCCGAGGGGAAGACCGTGATCCACGCCAACACCCCGAGCTTCGTGGGGTCACACGTCACGGGGTTCGCCAACATGACCAAGGCCCTGGTGGAGTACTTTGCCGAGCCCGGCACGGCCCCGGCCGGTCGCATCAACGTGATCCCCGGGTTCGTGGAACCCGCGGACATGGCCGAGCTCAAGCGCCTGGCGGCCGAGATGGGCGTGGAGATCCTCCTTTTCCCCGACACCTCGGGCGTTCTCGACGCCCCCATGACCGGCCGCCACGAGTTCTATCCGGAAGGGGGCGTGCGGGTGGAGGATCTGCGGACCGTGGGCGGCAGCCGGGTCACCCTGGCCCTCGGGGCTTGGGCCTCGGCCCCGGCTGCGGAGGCCCTGGAGAAAAAGGCCCAGGTCCCCTTCGAGGTGCTCGACACGCCCATCGGGCTTCTCGCCACCGACCGGTTTGTGGATGCCCTGCGGCGCGTCGGGAAGGTGGAGGTCACGGCCTCGGTCACCCGGGAGCGGGGCCGGCTCGTGGACCTGCTGGCCGACATGTCCCAGTACTTTTACGGTAAGAAGGTGGCCCTGGTCGGGGATCCCGATCCCCTCATCCCGCTCACGGAGTTCTGCCTCACCCTCGACATGAAGCCCGTGCACGTGGTCACAGGCACCCCGGGCAAACGGTTCGAGGAACGGGTGCGAGGACTCCTGGAGGAAGCCGGGGTCGAGGGCAACGTGGCCCAGGCGTCCGACATGTTCCACTTCCACCAGCTCGTCAAAAACGAGCCGGTGGACCTTATCATCGGCAACACCTACTGCAAGTACATCGCCCGGGACGAAGGGATCCCCCTGGTGCGCCACGGGTTTCCGGTGCTCGACCGGGTCGGCCACCAATTCTTCCCCACCGTGGGGTACCGGGGCGCCATGCGGTTCGCTGAGAAGATCCTCGACGCGTTCCTCGACCGGATCGACCGGGAAACCGACGAGGCCGCGTTCGAGCTGGTCCTGTAGCCCCCATGCCGGCGGCCCGCGGCCTCCGGCCAGCCGGGTCGAACAACCTGGAATCGAGTAGGATTCCGGCCTTCTGGATTTCCATCCTTCTGGCCTGGCGGCCGAAGACACCCGAAAAAAGCGACCGGCAACCGGAAACCGTAGACCGCCGTTACCAGGAGACCCCATGGAAGCCGTTACCGTCCGCCCGGCCCGCCCTGACGATGTGCCGGCTCTGTGCCGGCTGCTGGAGCAACTTTTTCGTCTGGAGGCCGATTTCGCCTCCGACCCCGCGCGCCAAGCCCGCGGCCTGGCGTGGCTTCTGGCTGCAGATCCGCGCCGGGCGCAGGTCTTCGTGGCCGAGGCGGCGGGCCGGCCGGTGGGCATGGTGAGCGTGCAGGTTCTCATATCCACGGCCGAGGGCGGAGAAGTGGGGCTCCTGGAGGACCTGGTGGTGGACGAGGGATTCCGCGGCCGGGGGATCGGCGCGACGCTCCTGGAGGCTGCCGAGGCCTGGGCCCACGGCCGGGGCCTCCTTAGGCTCCAGCTCCTGGCCGACCGGGACAACGCCCCGGCCCTTCGGTTTTACCGGCACCGGCGTTGGCACCCCACCCGGCTCCTGGCGCTCCGCCGGGCCGGCTGGGCGGTCCGGCGTCGAGGTTGAGTGGAACCCGTTCCCTCCTATCCCCCGAGGCGGATCAGGTTCCCCGCGGCCACCTCCAACCGCTCGCGGACCCGCGGGTCGAGCCGGCGGAGCCAGGGGCGGGGGATCGCGGCCGTGCCCCCGAGGCCGCCCGCGA
>JAADGT010000303.1 GCA_013152215.1 Deltaproteobacteria bacterium | reverse complement strand
CGGATTCAAACACACCGGCCCCGCCGCCACAAGCGGCCGGCCCCCCGCACAAAAAAACCGGGTCCGATCGGCCCGGCCCTGTGTCATGGTCGCGTTGGCAACTTCGGTCGTTGGTTAGGGCCTTCGGCCCGCTGGGCAGCTAGGCGGCCGGGCGGCTTTCGAGCCGCCGCCAAACCCTTAGGGGCTCAGCACGCCTCTCCGCATCGCACGGCCCGGGTGAGGTCGTCGGGGCCGAACGGGAGGTCCCGGAACAGCTTCTCCTCCAGCCTGCGGGTCCGCTCCCAGTTGGCCCGGATCCGGGCCTCGGCCTCGGCGTGGTTCCGGCCGTAGCGCTGGATCAGATCCTCGAACCGCTCGGCCAGGCTCACCACCTCCTCGTGGCGTACCCGCTTGTCGCTGTAGTTGAGCACCTCGGCCTCGTCCACCCTTCCGTGGGGCCGGCTGCCCCGCAGCTCCACGTGCTGTCCCACCAGGTCGGCCACCTCGGCGTATCCGGCACCCCGGAGGATGTCCGCCCCCTCCTTGGCGTGGTCCTGGAGCGATCCGAGGCAGCGGGCCTTGGCCACGTCGTGGAGCACCGCGGCCGCCTCCAACAGCTCCGGATCCAGGTCCTGCCCCCCGTACTCCCGAAGCCATCGTCCCAGAACCCGGGCCACCTCGGCCACCCGCCGGCTGTGACGCCGGATGTGGGCCGGCACCCCCCACTCGTCCAGCAAACGCTCCTGCTCCGCCGGCCCGGGCACGGCCCGGACCCCTTCCTCCCGGTCCGCCACGGAAGGGCTCACCGCTTCAGGAACTTGGCCGCCCGAGCCACCAGGGCGCTGGCGTCCAGGCCCAGGCGCCGCCGGACCTCGCCGGGCTCCCCGGCCATGCCCTCGCCTTCCACCCCCAGCTTGAGGAGGCGGCACGAGATGCCCCGGGTGGCGATCACGTCGGCCACCCGGGCCCCCAGGCCGGTGCGCACCGTGTGGTCCTCGTAGGTGATGACCCGGCCCTTGCGCAGGTTCTGAAGCAGCACCGGGTCCTCGCTGTCCACCAGGGCCCCCGGGCACGGCACGTGGAGCACGGCCGGCTCCATGCCCCGGTCACGAAGGGCCTCCCAGGCCGCGATGGCCTCCGGTGGTGAGGATCACCCCCGAGTCCCCGGGCCGCACGAGGTCGATCCGGCCGTACTCGAACCGGTACTCTCCCCCGAACAGCGGTCGGCCGTCCGCGTCGGTCACCACGGCGGTGGGGGTACGCCACACCCCCACCACCCAGTTGCCCGGCTCGATCAGGGCGACCCGCGCCACCCGGTCCATCTGGTTGGCGTCGGCCGGGAACACCATGCGGCACCGGGGCAGGTTCTCGACCAGGCTCACGTAGTCCAGGCACAGCCCCGCCCGGCCCCGGCGCCCGCCTTCCACCCCCAGGGCGGCTGCGAACAGCTTCACGTGGGTGCGGTTGAGATCGTTCAGGCGCAGGGAGTGGAACGCCCCCTCCAGGGCGTCGGGCCCCCGGGCCAGCCACACCGGCACCCCCCCGGCCAGGCTGAACGCCCCCAAGGCCACCCCCACGGCGGCGTCCTGGCCCCGCACCTCGAAGAACCGATCCCGGGGCCGGGGCAGGTTGGCCGCGTCGGCCCCGCCCACCACCACCTTCCCCTCGAACAGGGCCATCGGCGCCCCGCCCGCCTCGGCCTCCTCCCCCTCCAGCACGTCGGCCAGCACCCCGGCCAGGGCCGCCTGACCCGACGCCTCGGTCCCGGCCGGATAGTCGCGGTGGGTCAGGGGCACGGCCGCCACCGGATGGTCCTCTGGCTCCTCCTCCAGGTTCAAGTCGAACTCCCCGAACGCCGAGCGGTAGTCCTTCTCCTCGTCCAGCGACGGATCCTGGCGAAGCTCGCGCATGGCCTCCAGGTACTCCTCGTCCGTCAGCCGGATCTCGTGGTACCGGGGATCGTTCTCCATGAACGACACCCCGTGGCCCGACGTGGTTCGGGCCACCACCAACACCGGCGCGCTCTGGATCTGGATGGCCCGCCGGATGGCCCGGTAGATGTCGTCGGGGTCGTGGCCGTTGACCTCGATCACGTCCCAGCCGTCGGCGATGTACTCGTACTTGATGCTCTGGAGGTAGGCCTCGGCCGCCTTGCCGGTGGCCATCACCCCGTTGGCGTCCATGATCGCGGTGATCTGGTTCAGGCGCTGGCGCTTGGCGAACCGCCGGGCCTCGGCCACGATGCCCCGCTGCTGCTCACCGTCGCTCACCACCACGAACACCTGGTTCTTCGCGCCGGCCAGCCGCCCGGCCAGGGCGAACCCACACGCGGCCGCGAGCCCTGCGCCCGGCACGCCGCCGGTCCACTCGACACCGGGCACGGCCCGGTTCGGAGCCTCCTCGAACACGCTGCCGGCCTTGGCGAACAGGCTGACCGCGTCGTCCCGGTCCACGAAGTCGAACCGGCCCAGGGTGGCGTACAGGGCCGCCGTGAGGTGGGGTGGGCTCAGCACGATCCGGTCCCGCTTCGGCTCGTCCGGATCCGACGGCCGCACGTTGGCCGCCGCGTACAGGGTGACCAGGATCTCGGCGCAGGAGAGGCACCCGGCCGGGTGTCCCTCGCCCACGAGGTGGATCATCTTGAGCACGTCGCCGCGGACCTGCCGGGCGAGATCCCGCAGCGTCCGCACCTGCTCGGCCGACAGCTCCTCCTGCTTGAAGCCCTTCGGTAACTGCATCCACGACTCCTTCACGTCCCGCGGCGCGGGCCTGGAAATCAGTACTCGTCGTCCTCCAGCCCGTCCTCGTCCAGGTCCTCGTCCTCGTCGTCCTCCTCGTCCTCGCGGAACGATTCCCAGGCCCTACGGGCCACGGGGGTCTTGAGGAGCTTCCCGATGCCGGACAGGATCGCCTGGACGGGGTGATCCACGTCCTCCAGATCCTCCGCCTCCACGTACTCCGCCAGCTCCTCGGCCGCCTCCGCCCGGAGCTCCTCGTCGAACAGGTCCTCCCAGGAGAACTCCATGTCCTCCACGGGCTCCCCGTCCAGGTAGAAGACGACCCCCTCCTCGTCGTAGACCGCTTCCAGGGTGGAGATGATCTTCCTCTTGGGCATGGCTCCCTCCTCCGCCCCGCCACGAAGCCAGTAAAGCCGCGGGAACATAGCATCCAGGCACCATTCTGGCAAGACCGCCCCCGCCCGGCTCAGGCGGTCCCGCCCAAACTCCTCACCGTGGTGCGGAACTGGAGCGCCTCGAGCACGTGCTCCCGAAGCACCCGCTCCGACCCGGCCAGATCCGCGATCGTGCGAGCCACCTTCAACGCCCGGGTGTAGGCCCGGGCCGATAGCCCCAGCCGCTCCACCGCGTGGCGCAGCACCGGCTCGGCATCGTCCGCCGGCGAGGCGAACCGCCG
>JAADGT010000302.1 GCA_013152215.1 Deltaproteobacteria bacterium | reverse complement strand
CGCTCTTGTTGCCCCGACGTCCGAAGTCGAGCACCTGCCGCACCAGGTCTGCGGCGCGGAACGACTGGACCAGCATCTGCTCGAGCCGCTCCCTGACGTCGCTCGGGATGTCCTCGCGGCCTCGGAGCATCTCGGCATACCCGACGATCGCGCTCAAAATGTTGTTGAAGTCGTGGGCGATGCCGGCCGCCAGCTGGCCCAGGGCCGCCAGCCTCTCCTGGAGGGCGATCTTCTCGAACCGGTGGCGTTCCTGGGTGGCGTCCCGGATCACCATTACCCACGCCTCGGGCCGGGCCGGGTCCCCCACCGGCCGGGCCTGGACCTGGAGGACCCGGGGGGCGGGGCCCGGGGTGAACATCTCGTGCACCGCTCGTCCGTCCGCCGGGGGGGCCAGCAGGTCGGTGAACGGCCGGCCGGCCACGGCCCGAAGCCGGCCCTGGTCGTCCAGGTCGGCGTGGGCCTCCAGGAGGGTGCGGGCCTCGCCGTTGGCCCGGCGGATCGTGCCCCCGGGCGTGAGAAGGGCGATGCCCGCGGGCACGGCCTCGAGCACGGCCTCCACCTCCCGTAGGGCCTGCTCCCGCTCCTTCTGGGCCAGGACCCGGTCGGTCACGTCCACGGCCGAGCCCTGCCAGGCCACCATCCGGCCCCGGGGATCCCGGATGGCGCTGGCCCGGCCTTCCACCCAGACCGGGGTTCCGTCGACCCGGACGAGCTTCCCCACGAACCCCTCCACCCGGCCCTGAGTCTCCAGCTCCCGGATCCACCGGTCCCGCTCCGCAGGATCGGCCCACAGGGCTCGGGCGTCCAAACGGGTGACGGAGTCGGTGTCCGGGTAGCCCAGGATCTCGACGAAGGCGCGGTTCACCGTGAGGATGCGGCCCGAGGGGGTGGACACGTAGATGCCCACCGGAAGGTTCTCCACCAGGTCCTGGTACCGGGCCTCGGCCTCGGCCAGGGCCCGGTCCGTCGCGGCCCGCTCCAGGGCGTTGCGGGCCGCAACCGCCAGCCGGGCGAAGTGCCGGGGTGACTTGACCACGTAGTCCGCCAGGCCCTGCTTCATGGCCTCGACCGCCACCTCCTGGGTGCCGGTGCCGGTGAACATGATCACCGGCACCCCGGGCCACCGGGTCTTTGCCTGCCGGAGGACCACCAAGCCGTCGGACCAGCGCAGGTGGTAGTCGGTGACCACCAGGTCCGGCGCCTCCGCCCCCAGCGCGGCCTCCCATGCCTCCTGGTCGCCCACCTCGGTGGCGTCCACCGCGGTGAACTCCTTGCGCAGCTCCCGCAGCGCCAGGGTGCGGTCGTCGGGGTTGTCGTCGGCGATGATGACCCGCAGGCGCGGGGGGCTCATGGCTTCCCCTCCTGGGCGAGGCGGCCGCGAAGCCGCCCCAGCTCCGTGGCGATCTCCTGGATCCGAGCCTGCCAGCCCTCCGGCGGCCCGGGGTCGTGCTCCACGGCCTCGCACCGGGCCGCCAGGGCGGAGGCGCCCAGGGCCCGGGCGTTGGACCCGAGGGTGCGCGCGGCCCGGATCAGGGCCTCGCGGTCCCCGGCGTCCGCCGCGTCGCGCATGGCCGTGATCTGGCGTCCGGCCTCCTCGAGAAAGAGCCCGACCATGGTCTGGGCCGACCCCACGGCCACCCCTTCCATCTCCGCCTGGAACCGTCGGAACCCGGCCGGGTCCAGCACCGGCGCCCGGTCCGCGCCCGGCTCCTCGGCCGAGGACAGCTCCACCCAGAACCGGCTGCCCCGACCGGGTTCGGACTCCACCCCGGTCCTGCCGCCCATGCGCTCGGCGGCCTTGCGCACGATCGCCAGGCCCAGGCCGGTGCCGGGATAGGCCTCGGGCCCGTGGAGCCGGTCGAACAGGCCGAAGATTCGCTCCCTCTGTCGAGGCGGGACGCCGATGCCGTTGTCCTCCACCCACAGCCTCACCCGGCCGCCCCGCTCCTCCGCCCGCACCGTCACCCGGGGGCTGCGGCCGGCGGGCACGAACTTGACGGCGTTCGAGAGCAGGTTCCCCACCACCCGCACCAGCATCCGGCGGTGGCCCCGCACCCGGGGCAGGGGTCGCTCCACGCGGATCTCACAGCCCTCGGCCGCAACCTCGGCCAGCGCCTCGTCCACGGCCTCCTCCAGGGCCACCTCGTGGAGGCGGAGCTCCTCCCGGCTCAGACGGCTGTAGTCCAGAAGATCCGTCACCAGCCGGTCCATGGACCGGGCGGCGCGGACGATGCGGCCCGCGTAGTCGGCGCCGCGGGGTCCGAGGGCCTCGCCGCAGTCCTCGAGCAGGGCCTCGGCAAACCCCTCCATGGCCCTCAACGGTGCTCGCAGATCGTGAGACACGGTATAGGCGAAGGCCTCGAGATCGGCGTTGGTCTGCTGGAGCCGCTCGGTCAGGCGACGGAGCCGCTCCTCCCGTTCCTGCAGGGTCGCCTCGGCCCGCTTGCGGGCGGTGACGTCCCGGACCACCAGGACCCACCCGCTGTCCCCGGCCACGGTGAAGCGGCCGGCCGAGACCTCGACCGGGAACTCCGCACCCCTGGCCAGGCCTCGGGTCTCCCAGGCGCCGGGGGCGAGGTCGGTGGAGGGGTCCAGGTCGGGCAGGAACCCGGTCACCGGCCGCCCCGTCAGGCTCTCAGGGGTCTCGCCGAACAGCAGGCCGGCCGAGGGATTGGCCGAGGTGATCCGACCGGCGGCGTCCACGGTGAGCACGCCGTCGGGGGCGGCCCGAACCAGGGCTCCGGCGCGGGCCTGCTCGATCTGAAGCAGCCGCTCCGATCGATGGAGCCGGACCAGGTACTGGGCCCGGCGCTCCAGCACGGCCCAGTGGATGGGCTTGTTCACGTACTCGGTGGCCCCGGCCCCGAAGGCCCGATCCACACTCTCGGGGTCGTCCAGGGCGGTCACGAACAGGATCGGAAGGGTTTCGCCCTTCGGGAGGGCGCGGATTCGGCGGCAGGCCTCGAACCCGTCCATCTCGGGCATCACGCCGTCGAGGATCACCAGGTCGGGGGGATCGGCGATAAACCGGTCCACGGCCTCACGGCCGTTCTCTGCCTCCACCACCCGCCACCCATGACGGCCCAGCACGTGGACCGCCATGGCCCGGGTCGTCCGGTCGTCGTCGGCCACCAAGGCGGTGGCAGGGTCTCGGGGACTCGGGACCAAGGTGCACCCCCTTTCCGGCGCGGCTCCGCGTCCCGGCGATCGTGGGGACGCGGTCTCTGGCAGGGTAGCCGGGGATTTTCCCTGCGGCAAGGGAGTAAACGTATCTATCCGTAATCACGATGGTTGTACTTAGCCCCCGTACAGGTACGCGACCCAGGGCCCGTACCCGTTGAACCGCAAGGTCGGCTGGCGCTCGCCCGTGTCGATGCGCCACTCCCGGTCTCCGCCGGCCACGTTGGATCGGAAGCCGTACACGCCGGGTGCCAGGGTGGTCCAGAAGGTGGGGGGCCGGGCCTCGATGAACGAGATCCGGACGATGCCCTTGATGCTCTTGAACCCGTACTTCCACGGGACCACCAGGCGGATCGGGCCACCCAAGGGCTTGGCCAGGGGTTTGCCGTAGGCGCCGGTGGCCAGGAGGGCGAGCGGGTTTCGGGCCTCGGCCAGGGTGAGGCCCTCGGTGTAGGGCCAGGGCCAGCCGGGACGCCGGGCTTGACCCGGGGCCACCTTCGGGTCGAGAAACGCGGTGAACGCCACGTATCGGGCCGAGCCCAGGGGCTGGGCCCAGTCCACCAGGGCGCGCAGGGGGATCCCGGTCCAAGGGATCACGGCCGACCACCCCTCCACGCACCGGTGGCGGTACACCCGGTCCACCGTGCCGAGCCGCCGCACCAGCTCCTCCACGTGCACGGTCCGGGGCTTGTCCACGAGCCCGGCGATCTCCACCGTCCACGGCCGGGTCCGCAAGGCCGCCACCTCGCGCCACACCCGGCGCTTGTCCGAGGTGAACTCGTAGTAGTTGTTGAACCGGGTGGCGGAGGCCTCGGGGGTGATCGGGCCCGCCGGGGGAGGCAGGTCGAGCCCCCACCCCGGCCGACTCAGCAGGCCCCAAACCCCGAGGCCCCGGAACCCCAGCCGGGCCAGGAACCGCCTGCGGTCGGCCCAAACCCCTTCGGGGGTGATGGGAAGGGATGGAAGGCGAAGCGGCACGGTGTCCCTCCCAAAGGGCCAAGAGCCCTTATACCAAGTTGCGTTCAAACCGAGAGCTGTCGTGGGGAGGGGCAAGGGACCTGCCTCCGGCCGGGCGCGGCCGTATCAGGGGCCAGAATTCAGAGGACAGTGGACAGGAAAAAACCTTCCATTCTGGTGTAAAGCCCCCACACAGCTTTGGACTCTACCCGAACTTCTGCCTTCTGACCTCTGGCCCCTGACACCTGAATCGCAGGTCCCTTGCCCCTCTGCACAGGGGTTCGATGGCTTTGAATGCAACTTGGTGTTACCCCACCCTACCACCGGGGCCCGGCCGGGCAAGCGGGCCGGTTGGCTGCGGGGACCGGTTGGGGTATGGTAGGCGGCCGAACCACGTTTGGGTGGCGACAGCAGCAACTTCGGGCCGTCGGGACTTCCCAGTAACTTCGGTCGTTGGTCGTCGGTCTGGGCCTTCGGCCCGCGGGGCGGCTAGGCGGCCGGGCGGCTCTCGAATCGCGCAAAGCTCGGGGGCATGGGGCCTGCTGGAGAGACGCGTGCGGCTCCTTGGCTCGCCGCGCAGCGCCTCCAACGCTCGTACCGTGAATTCGTTCGTGCGCCACCGAACGGTCATGAAACCGCCGACGGTGCCCCGTGCCTGCGCGGCGAATCTCAATGCCCGGCTTCGCACGCGGCCGGAAGCAGGCCCCATGCCTCCGGCGTGAAGGCTCGGGATCAACAAAAGTTACCTTCCCGTTATCCGGCCCCGCAGGGGCCTGAGGGGACTTCCTTGAAGGAGGCGCCATGATCGTTGGGGTACCCAAGGAGCGAAAGAACAACGAGTACCGGGTGGGCATCGTGCCGTCGGGCGTGGAGGAGCTCACCCGCGACGGCCACACCGTTCTGATCGAGACCGGTGCGGGCCTGGGGAGCGGCATCTCCGACGAGGAGTTCGTCTCGGCCGGGGCCCGCATCGCCTCGTCGGCCCGGGAGGTGTGGGAGGCCGCGGACCTGGTGATGAAGGTCAAGGAGCCCTTGCCCGAGGAGTACGACCTGCTCCAGGAGGGCCAGATCCTGTTCACGTTCCTTCATCTGGCGCCCCTGCCGGAGCTGGGGCGGGTGCTCCTGGAGCGCCGGATCCGGGCCGTGGCCTACGAGACGATCCAGCTCGGCGACGGGAGCCTGCCGCTCCTGGCCCCCATGAGCCAGGTGGCCGGCAAGATGGCGGTGCAGCTGGGGGCGGCGTTCCTCCAGCGGGAGAAGGGCGGCATGGGCATCCTGCTGGGCGGGGTGCCGGGCACCAAGCACGGCCGCATCGTGATCATCGGGGGAGGGGCGGTGGGCATCAACGCGGCCAAGGTGGCCTACGGGCTGGGGGCCGAGGTGGTCATCATCGACATCAACCACGCCCGGCTCTCCTACATCGACGACGTGTTCGACGGCAAGGTGGTGACCCTCATGTCCAACCGCCGGAACGTGCGCGAGGCCGCGGCCAGCTGCGACATGCTGGTGGGGGCGGTTCTGGTGCCGGGCGCCAAGGCCCCCCGGCTCGTGGACCGGGAGATCCTGAGGGGCATGAAGCCGGGCAGCGTGTTCGTGGACGTGGCCATCGACCAGGGCGGGGTGAGCGAGACGAGCCGGCCCACCTCCCACTCCGACCCGGTGTACGAGGAGGAGGGGGTGATCCACTACTGCGTGCCCAACATTCCGGGCTCGGTGCCGATGACCAGCACGTATGCCCTGACCAACGTGACCCTGCCCTACTGCCGCAAGATCGCGTCCGGCGTGGAGGAGGCCCTCCGGGCCGACCCGAGCCTTGCCAAGGGCGTGAACACCTGGGACGGCCACGTCACCTGCCGGCCGGTGGCCGAGGCGTTCGGCATGGAGTGGACCCCCCTGGAGCGGTTGCTGGAGTAGGGGCCGTGGCCCGGTGTCGCGTGTGCCACACCCGTTACGACCCCGACGATCCGGTCGATGCGGCTCGCCACCGCAGGCTCCACGACCGGGTCACCCGGGGGCTCCCCCGCCGCCCCTTGGCGGGGGAGCGGGTGCTGTGGCAGGGCGACGGGCTGCGGGTCACGGTGGTGGCACCGGCGGCTCCCCGGGCCCACCGCCGCAGGGTGGAGGAGATCGCCCGGATCGGGGCTCGGGAGATGGGCTACACCGGGTCCCCCTACTCGCTGCGGGAGCCGCCGGAGCTTCAGACCCACGGGTTTCTGGGGTACCGGGGGGGCCGGCTGGCCGGGGTGTTCCTTCTGGCCCGCCGGCCGGTGGAGGCCGTGGCCGAGTGGGTGGAGGGCGAGGAGCCCGACGGCGTGGCCCCCCGCAAGGGGTGGCGGGCGCGGGAGGCGGGGAAGGGGACGGCCTGGTCCGTGGACTTCCTCTGGGTGGCACCCCGGTACCGGCGCGCCGGCAACGGCAGAAGGATTCTGACCGAGGCCGCCCGCTACCTGGGGGTGCTGCCGCCGGACCTGGCCTGGTATCCCCCCTTCACGGCGGTGGGTCGCCGGTTCATTCCGACCGTGAGCGGATCTACGTTTCGGGTGGCGCGGTGAGAGGGGCGGGCTCAAGGGGCGACTCTTGCGAGCCCTGGAGGGCTCGTCGGACCGCCCGGGCCAGGTCGACCGAGCGAAATGGTTTGGACACGAACATCGCGCCGGGCTTCAGGTCCTGCCCGCCGGTATGGCCCGACATGAACACCACTGCCAATCCGGGCATTCGCTCCGAGAGCCGGGATGCCAAGGTCACGCCGTCCATCAGGGGCATGCGCACGTCGGTGAGAAGAAGGTCGATCTCCCACCCCTCCTGCTCGGCCGTGAGCAGAGCCTCCCCAGGGCCGTCGGCCCGGACCACTCGATATCCCAGCCCTTCCAGGGTTTCGGCAGCCACTTGCCCCACGGCAGGATCGTCGTCCACCAGCAGAATCTTTTCCCCTTCTCCCCGGGGTACGTCCCGGCTCGGGATCTCCGGGCCGCCGAGTTCGGGCGCCGCTTCGTCCACGGCAGGCAGCCGGATCTCGAACCGGGCCCCCTGCCCCGGCGCGGTCTCCACCTCGATGCATCCCCCTGCCTGGGCCACGATGCCGTAGACGGTGGCCAGGCCCAGGCCGGTACCCCGGTCGGGGCCCTTGGTTGTGAAGAACGGCTCGAAAATCCGGGCTCGGGTTTCCTCGTCCATTCCGATCCCGGTGTCCGCCACGGTGAGCACGGCGAGGGCGGGTCCTTCCTCGTCCTGGCTCCGGCCCGTGCGGATCGAGAGGGTCCCGCCCCCTGGCATGGCGTCGCGGGCGTTGGCCGCGAGGTTCAAGAGAACCTGGGCAAAACGGGTGGGGTCCACCCGGACCCAGCCAGCGGAGGGATCCAGCACCACCTTCACTCGGACCGCCTCGCCTACGAGTTTCCGAACCATCTTCTGGTGGGATCGGACGAGGTCGTTCAGCCCGACCACCTGGGGGTGCATGGGCTGGCGACGGCCGAAAGCCAGAAGTTGGGAAGTGAGGGCGGCCGCCCCCTCTGCCGCCTCCCGGATCCGGTCCACCCGGTCCTTGGCTCCCGTCGGAAGCTCCGGCTCGGCCTCGAGGATCTCGGCCTGGCCCAAGATCACGGTAAGGAAGTTGTTGAAATCGTGGGCCACGGCCCCGGCCAGTTGCCCCAGGGTCTCGAGGCGGCGAGCCCTTCGAAGGGTCCGTTCGAGCCTTCGCTCCCGCGTGACGTCGCGCTCGATGGCCACGTATCCTTTCACCCGGCCGCCCCGCCCCCGAATGGGAGAGATCGTGGCCTCCACCTCGAACCGACCGCCGCCCTTTTGGCGGTGGACAAAGGAGCCCTTCCAGGTGCCGCCTTGGGCCAAGGTGCGCCACATCGTCTCCTGGTCGGTCTCTAAAGGCTCGCTCGGACCCAGGAGTGCCACCACGGTTTGACCCACGGCCTCCTCTCGAGACCAGCCGCTCGCCGACTCAAAAGCAGGGTTTACGTAGGTGATGCGGCCCTGCGGGTCGGTCAGGAGGATCATCTCTCCGGCATTCTCCACGGCTGCATGAAGGCGGGCCAGAGACTCCTCGGCCCGCAGCCGTTCGGTGAGGTCCACGTAGACCGCCAGGGTGCCCCACACGCGGCCGTCGGCGTCGCGCAGCGGTCTGGCTCTCAGCACGGTGGGGATGGTGCGACCGTCCGAGGCGACCAAGGTGCGAGGCTCCTCGGTGAACGTCCCTTCCAGCGCCCTTTGGTAGCCACCTCTGTCAAGAAGCTCGCGGCGGGACCTCTCGTCGTAGAACCGGTCGAGGAACTGCCCGACCACCTGGCTCCGGTCCAGCCCCACGGCGTGGCAAAACGCCCGGTTGGCGTCGGCCACCACCGGCCGGCCGGTGTCGTGGCGGGTGAGGCAGCACAGCACGGGGGACTCGTCGAACAGGAGGCGGTAGCGGCTTTCCGCCTCCTGCTGCTGGGCCAGGGCGCGTCGCAGCCGCCGGACCACCCCCGTCTCCACCAGGACCCCGACCGCAGCAGCCACGAACAGGATGTGGATCCCTTGGGAGACGAAGGGGGAGGTCTCCGGCCAGACCAGCTCGAACCCTTCCTCGGCGATCTCGGCCAGGACCACGGCCACGGCCAGGACCACCGCGAGGCGCAAGGAGAAGGAGGCGAGCAGCCGGACCATGAGAACTCCCGCGAGAGGATGAGCATACCCTAACGGTTCGGCATCCTCGCGGACCCGCTTGAACGGACCGGCAGCCTCGAAGAAAGAAAAAAAGGCGCATCCGCTTACGGACACGCCGCTCTTGGCCGGGTTAGGAGCGTCTGGGTCAGTCTCGGCTGAAGATCACGGCCAAGGCCTGGGGCGGGGTCTTGCCGATGCCCCGCAGGGCGTGGGGCCGGGACGAGTCGATGTAGAGGCTGTCTCCCTTTTTCAGGGTGTAGGTCTCGCCGTCGTACAAGAGCTCCACCGTGCCCGAAAGGATGTACAGGAACTCCTCCCCTTCGTGCACCATGGGCTGGATCGAGCTGGCGGCCTTGGGGTCGAAGGTCACCAGGAACGGCTCCATGCCCTGGCCCCGAAGGTCGGGGGCCACCAGGCTCAGGTAGGTGTACCCCTGGCCGGTCCGCTGGACCGACCGGTCCACCGTGGTGCCGTTGCCGGCCGGCACGATGCTGAAGATGTCCGACCGGGTGCCGGCCTCGTGGAGGAGCTGGCCCATTCTCGAGCCAAGGGCCCGCGAGATCTTGAGCACTGCCCCGATGGACGGAACCTCGCTGCCCTCCTCCACCGCCTGGAGGTAGGCCTCGCTCAACCCGGTCATCTGGGCCACCTGGGCCAGCGACAGATCCTGGGCCTCCCGCATCCTCCGGATCCGTTTTCCGACGTTCATGGGGACTCCTCACTCCTGGGTTTCCGGGGGGAACGACGACCCCTAGTATCACAGCGTTTGGAACGGGAGTCAAAGCCCGGCCGCCGTGATCGGGGTCGGGCCCTGTACCCGGGACCGTACAGCCTGCGGAGCACCTCGGGCCGGCCGGCCTCCTCGAAATAGCGGATCAGGAACTCCCGGTTCCGGGGATTCTGGTACTGGGCCAGGGCCCGCTGGGCCCGCTTGTCCCGGCCCCGGGGCACCGGCACCTCCTCCCCTGTCAGCGGATCCCGACCGGTCCAGTACATGCAGGTGGACCGGGTCATGGGGGTGGGGGTGAAGTCCTGTACCTGCTCCGCGAACCGGCCCAGGTCCCGGACGAACCAGGCCAGGTCCAGGCCGTCGGTCAGATCGCACCCCGGATGGCCGGTCATCAGGTACGGGATCAGGTACACGGGCCGGTCCAGGTCCCGACGGATCCGGCCGAAGGCCTCCTGGAACTCCTTCCAGGTGCGGCGGCCCGGCTTCTCCATCAGTCGAAGCACCCGGTTGGCCACGTGCTCCGGGGCCACCTTCATCTGCCCCCCCACGTGGTGGGCCACGATCTCCCGGAACAGCCGGCGCTGGTTGGGTCGGAGAAGGAGGTCGTGGCGGAGCCCCGAGGCCACGAACACGTGATTCACCCCGGAGATGCGGCGCACGGCCCGCAGGAGCTGGAGGTAGGGCTGGCCCCCCGTCTCCAGGTGGGGGCACACCTCGGGCACCAGGCAGCTGGGCCGATCGCAGGCGAACCGGCCGGACCCGGCCCTCGTGCAGCCGGTGCCGTACATGTTGGCGGTGGGACCTCCCAAGTCGGTGATGGTGCCCCGGAAGTCCGGGTGCTTCGTCAACCTCCGGATCTCCCGCACGACGCCCTCGGGCGGTCGGCTCACGATGCCCTTGCCCTGATGGGCGGCCAAGGCGCAGAACGAGCATCCGCCGTAGCACCCCCGGTGGGTCACCACCGAGAACCGCACCGTCTCCAGGGCCGGCACCCCCCCCTCGCGCTCGTACCGCTCCGGATACCGGCGGGTGAACGGCAGCTGATACAGGCCGTCCAGCTCCTCCGGACTGAGGGGGGCGGCCGGCGGGTTCACCACCACCGCCAAGGATCCGTGGCGCTGCACCAGCACCGGCGGGTTGGGCTGTCGCAGGGCCCGGTCGAGCTCCTGGAAGTAGCGGAAGAACCCGTCCGGGCTCTCGGCCACGGCCTCGAACGGGGGCAGCTCCAGTGCACCCTCTCCCGTCGGCGGCTCCGCGGTGCGATATGCCAGGCCCGGGATCCGCCGCAGGGCATCCGGCGGCTGGCCGGCCGCCAGGCCCTCGGCCAGGGCGCGCACGGCCCGTTCCCCCATGCCGTAGACCAGGAAGTCGGCCTTGGCGTCCACCAGGACCGACCGGCGAACCCGGTCCTCCACGTAGTCGTAGTGGGCCAGGCGCCGAAGGCTCGCCTCGATGCCCCCCAGCACCACGGGCACGTCGGGGAACGCCTCCTTGCACCGCTGGGCGTACACCACCGTGGCGTGGTCGGGCCGGCGGCCGGGCAGCCCCCCCGGGGAGTACGCGTCGCGCTTGCGCCGCCGGCGGTCCGGGGTGAAGTGGGCCACGGCCGAGTCCAGGTTCCCGGCGGTCACCCCGAAGAACAGCCGGGGCCGGCCGAACCGGCGGAAGTCGTCGGGCCGGGTCCAGTCGGGCTGGGCCAGGATGCCCACCCGAAACCCCAGGCTCTCCAGGTACCGGCCCACCAGGGCCGCACCAAAGGCCGGGTGGTCCACGTAGGCGTCGCCGGTGACGAGCACGATGTCGAACCGGTCGTGGGGGCCGTCGGGGGCTTCGGGGAGGAAGCGGGCTTCGTCGGACATGAAAACGGAACCTCTCGGGGCGGTGGGGAAGCGAAACAGGGTACTACAGGGATTGGCCGCAAGCGAACCCGGACCACGAAAAAAACGCGGCGCCCCGGGGGCGCCGCGTCTCGGGTTGCGGTGGTGGGGTCGAGCTACTCGACCTTCTCGAACCGGCTGCCCGGGGCGCCGCACACCGGACACTTGTCCGGGGCCTCGCGCTCGTGGGTGTAGCCGCACACGGGGCACACGTAGTAGTCGAAGGTCTCCCCCTTCTGGTCCAGGGCCTCGAGGGCCTTGCGGTACAGGGACTCGTGGATCTTCTCCACCTCCCACGCCCACTGGAAGCTCCGAAGGGCCGCCTTCTCGCCCTCGGCCTCGGCGTCCTTGATGAACTCGGGGTACATCGAGACCACCTCGTGGTTCTCCCCCTCAACGGCGGCCTGCAGGTTCTCCTTGGTGCTCTTGATGTTGCCCAGGACCCGGAAGTGGTTGTGGGCGTGCACCGTCTCGGCGGCCGCGGCCGCGCGGAACAGCTTGGCCACCTGGGGGTACCCTTCCTCGTCGGCCTTCTTGGCGAAGGCCAGGTACGAACGGTTGGCTTGGGACTCGCCGGCGAACGCGGCCTTCAGGTTCTCGGTCGTCTTGCCCATGGGTTTCCTCCTTCGTGCAAGATAGGGACGGACTCGGTGAGTCCCGAAATGCTAACCAAGTAGGTTAGCATTGTCAAGGGCTCGTCTGGCAGGCTACCAGGGTTTTTTTCGGGCGCAAGCCTGCCCGTCCGGCCGGTTTGACAGTGCGGGGGCCGGGGGCTAGATTGGGGACGTTGACCGCTTCGGTACATATTTCTGACCAAAGGAAGGAGTTTGCCATGAAGGAGAAGGTGCAGGCGGCGCTGGACAAGGTGCGGGTGAACCTGCAGGCCGATGGAGGTGACGCCGAGCTGGTGGACGTCACCGACGACGGGGTGGTCCGGGTGCGGCTCAAGGGGGCGTGCCACGGCTGTCCCATGAGCCAGATGACCCTCAAGCGGGGCATCGAGCGGGCCATCAAGGCCGAGGTGCCCGAGGTGAAAGAGGTGGTGGCCGTGGATTAGTGTCCTGCCTGGCAGGAAGGTGGACACTGTCCCCCCACCCCCGATGCGCGCATTTACGAGGCACGGGGAGCGACGAGCCATGTACAAGGTGAAGACCTTTGGCACCGAGATGAAGGTGTTCCACGTTCACGAGGAGCTGGAGCGGCTGGACGACCAGGTGAACCGGTTCTTCGCCGACCGACCCCGGGCCCGGCTGATCGGGGTGAGCGACATGCCGGTCACCGACGAGTCGGGCACCACGATCGGTTTGTTGCGGGTGGTGGCTTACGAGGAGTAAGCCCGATCGGCGGGGTCACCCCCGCCATGGAGGGAGGAGAGCCATGATCCGGAACCGGTTGGCCGTGCTGCTGGTCGGGGCGGCCCTTGCGACGGCCGCCTGCGCGCGCTACGAGCAGAAACCCCTTCCCATGCGGCTTCCGGCTGCGTATCCCAACGCCACCACGGTGTTCGGGGTGACCCTGGCGGCCGAGGCCCACGCCGATCCGGCCCGGGCCAAGGAGCTGTACGGGTTCGACATCGTGGGCGCCGGGGTCCTGCCGGTGCAGGTGGTGTTCGACCACCAGGGTGCGGACCCGGTGGAGATCGTTCCCGAACAGACCTTCCTGGTGGACGCCCAGGGCCAGCTGTGGAACATTCTCGACCAGAAGCTCGCTTACAAACGGATCCAGGAGAAGACCGAATGGGGCGAGATCGCGCCCGAGGCGGGCAAGGGCGCCCTGCTGGGGGCGGCCGCGGGCGCGATCGTGGGGGCGGCCATCGGCATCGTGACCGGTAAGAGCATTCCCGAGGCTGCGGGCAAGGGGGCTGCGGTGGGGGGCGCGGGCGGCGCGGTCCTGGGCGGAGCCAAGGGCGCCCAGGAACCGGACGTGGCCCGCTCGATCCGGCAGGATCTGCGCAACCGATCCCTGGCGAACAAACCGATCGAGCCGGGCGTGCTGACCCATGGGGTGCTGTTCTTCCCGGCCGAGGCCAAGAACCCCCGGCAGCTGCGGCTTCGCATCCGCGACACCCGCACGGGTGAGGCCAAGACGGTGATGCTCCCGCTGTGACCGCGAAGAGAAGGGTG
>JAADGT010000280.1 GCA_013152215.1 Deltaproteobacteria bacterium | reverse complement strand
GGCGAGCTAAGGGGCCGCGCCCGGCTCTCCGACAGGTCCCTTGCCCCTCCGACCAGGGAGCGATAGCGCCTGTTTATCCGCCGGGTTAATAACGTTCGGTGGTTCGGGCCCATCGCCGGCGACGGGGCATGGGGCCTGCATTTCAGGAATCAGGAGTCGGTGGACAGAAGACAGGGGAAAACCGCGCCGGCAGTTCTCCTGTCTACTGTCCTCTGAATTCTGGCCCCTGATACGGCCGCACGCGGCTCTCCAGCAGGCCCCATGCCCCCGAGCTTTGGCGTGATTCGAGAGCCGCCCGGCCGCCTAGCTGCCTAGCCGCCTAGCGGGCCGAAGGCCCCCGACCGACGACCAACGACCGAAGTTACATGGAAACGCTCTGGGACGGGGGAGAGCGGGGCCGAGCGCCGGGTCGCGGGCGAGTCGTCGAAACCCCACCCGGCCTGAACCTGGCAGAGTACCGCACCGAGCCGCGGCTGCAAAAAAGGCCGGGCGGCGCCCCGGTCGTCCGAGGCGGGCGCCCGGCCGGAAACCGGGGAACCGGCGGGGTCAGTTGACCACCTCGGCCTCGTACACCTCGGGCTCGTCGGGGGGAGCTCCTTCCGCGTCTGAGGGGTTTTCCCACCGGAGCCGGAGCTCCCCGTCCTCGGCGTCCACCGTCACGGTGGCGCCGTCGCGCACCTCGCCCGCGATGAGGGAGCGGGCGATGCGGGTCTCGAGCTGCCGCTGGAGGTAGCGCTTGAGGGGCCGAGCGCCGTAGACCGGGTCGTACCCGGCCCGGGCGATGAGCTTGCGGGCCTCCTCGGTCAGCACGAACCGGATCCTCCGGTCCTGGAGCCGCCGGACCAGGTCCTGGGTCAGCAGGTCCACGATCCGCTCGATCTCCTCCAGGGTCAGGGGCTTGAACAGCACGATCTCGTCCACCCGGTTCAGGAACTCCGGCCGGAAGTGGGCCCGCAGCTCCCGCATCACGGCCTCCCGGGCCGACTCCCGGATCTCGCCCCGGTCGGTGACCCCCTCGAGCAGGTGGTGGGAGCCGATGTTGGAGGTCATGATGATCACCGTGTTGCGGAAGTCCACCGTGCGGCCGTGGGAGTCGGTGAGGCGGCCGTCGTCCAGGATTTGCAGCAGCACGTTGAACACGTCGTGGTGCGCCTTCTCGATCTCGTCGAACAGGATCACCGAGTAGGGCTTGCGGCGCACCGCCTCGGTGAGCTGGCCCCCCTCCTCGAACCCCACGTACCCCGGCGGGGCCCCGATCAGGCGGCTCACCGCGTGCTTCTCCATGTACTCGCTCATGTCGATGCGGATCAGGTTCTCCTCGGTGTCGAACAGGGCCTCGGCCAGGGTCTTGGCCAGCTCGGTCTTTCCCACGCCGGTGGGGCCGAGGAAGATGAACGACCCGATCGGCCTCCGAGGGTCCTTGATCCCGGAGCGGGCCCGAAGCACCGCGTCGGCCACGAGCTGCACGGCCTCGTCCTGGCCCACCACCCGACGGTGGAGCACCTCATCGAGCCGGAGCAGCTTCTCCCGCTCACCCTCCATCAGCCGGGACACCGGGATCCCGGTCCACCGGGACACGATCTCGGCGATCTCCTCCTCGGTCACCTCCTCCCGCAGGAGCCGGGTGCCACCCAGCCGGTTGAGCTCGGCCTCCTTCTCCCGGAGCCGGCGCTCCAGCTCGGGCAGCCGGCCGTGCTTCAGCTCGGCCGCCTTCTCCAGGTCGTAGTTGCGCTCGGCCACCGAGATCTCCTGGCGCACCCGCTCGATCTCCTCGCGCAGGCTCTGCACGGCCTTGATGGCCTCCTTCTCGTTGTCCCACTGGGCCCGCATGGCGTCCGCCCGGGCCCGCAGGTCCGCCAGCTCCTTCCGGAGCTGCTCCAGCCGCTCCCGGCTCGCCGCGTCCTTCTCCTTCTTGAGGGCCGCCTCCTCGATCTCCAGCTGCATGATCCGCCGGGTCACCTCGTCCAGCTCGGCCGGCATGGAGTCGATCTCCGTGCGGATCATGGCGCAGGCCTCGTCCACCAGGTCGATGGCCTTGTCGGGCAGGAACCGGTCCGTGATGTACCGGTGGCTCAGCACGGCGGCGGCCACCAGGGCGTTGTCCTGGATCCGCACGCCGTGGTGGACCTCGTAGCGCTCCTTGAGCCCCCGGAGGATCGAGATCGAGTCCTCCACGGACGGCTCCTCCACCAGCACCGGCTGGAACCGACGCTCGAGCGCCGGGTCCTTCTCGATGTGCTGGCGGTACTCGTCCAGGGTGGTCGCGCCGATGCAGCGCAGCTCGCCCCGGGCGAGCATGGGCTTGAGCATGTTGCCCGCGTCGATGGCGCCCTCGGCCTTGCCCGCACCCACGATGGTGTGGAGCTCGTCGATGAACAGGATGATGCGGCCCTCGCTCTCCTTGATCTCCTGGAGCACCGCCTTCAGCCGCTCCTCGAACTCGCCCCGGTACTTGGCGCCGGCCACCAGGGCCCCCATGTCCAGGGCGTACACGGTCTTGTCCTTCAGCCCCTCGGGCACGTCGCCCCGGACAATCCGCTGGGCCAGGCCCTCGACGATGGCGGTCTTGCCCACGCCGGGCTCACCGATCAGCACCGGGTTGTTCTTGGTCTTTCGCGACAGGATCCGGATCACCCGCCGGATCTCGGCGTCCCGGCCGATCACGGGATCGAGCCGGCCCATCTGGGCCTCCTTGACCAGGTCCCGGCCGTAGCGCTCGAGGGCCTCGTAGGTGGCCTCGGGCGTGGGGCTGGTGACCCGCTGGTGGCCCCGCACGGCCACCAGGGCCTCCATGAACCGCTCGGCCGTGACGCCGTACTCCGCGAAGATGCGACCCGCGTCGGTCTCGGTGCCCTCGCGGATCATGGCGAGCACCAGGTGCTCCACCGATACGTACTCGTCCTTGAGGCGCTTCGCCTCCTCCTCGGCCCGGACCAGGAGCCGGTTCAGGCGCTGGGTCACGTAGATCTTTCCGCCCTCGACCCCCGGGCCGGACACCTGGGGCCGCTTGTCCAGGGCCCGGATCACCTTGGCCCGGAAGTCGGCCACCACCACGTCGAGCCGCTCCAGCAGCCGGGGGATGAGGCCGTCGGCCTGGTCCACCAGGGCGAGGAGCAGGTGCTCCCCGTCCACCTCCACGTGGCCGCGCTTCATGGCGACCTTCTGGGCCTCGGCAAGGGCCTCCTGGGACTTCTGGGTCAGTCGGTTCAGGTCCATGGTCTCCTTCTCCTTCTCGGCCCCGAACGGGCCGGCTGGTTTTCTGCGACTGTGTCGCGCGGCCACAAGGTAAGGCCGAAAGGGGGGAAGGCAAGTCGCCCTCGCCGGATTTGATGCCGAGTTGCATTCAAACCGTGAGCCCTCGGAGGCGGGGCAAGGGACCCGCCTCCGGCCGGGCGCGAAGCCGGGCATTGAGATCCGCGGCGCAGGCACGGGACGGGGGAGGCGGTCCGACGGCTTTGAACGCGACTTGGTATGAGCGGGCAGACCCGGCAGGGGAGCGCCCCGGGAGTCGGTGGGGGGCGGAAAAAAACGGCGCATCCGCGGGGATGCGCCGGGGCCTGCCGGGGGCGGAGAAGGGCTCAGCCGCGGATCCGGTCCTCGGCGCCGGACCACTCTTGCTGGCGCAGCACATTCTTGCGGATCTTGCCGGTGCTGGTTTTGGGCAGCTCGCAGAACTCGAAGTGCTTGGGGCACTTGAAGTGGGCCAGCCGCTCCCGGCAGAAGGCCCGCAGCTCCTCGGCCGTGGCGGTGGCTCCGGGCTTCAGGGTCACGAACGCCTTGGGCACCTCGCCCCACTTCTCGTCGGGCACGCCGACCACCGCGCACTCGGCCACGGCCGGGTGCTTGTACAGGGTGTTCTCCACCTCGATGGTGGAGATGTTCTCCCCGCCCGAGATGATGATGTCCTTCTTGCGGTCCTTGAGCTCGATGTAGCCGTCGGGGTGCACCACGGCCAGATCCCCGCTGTGGAACCACCCGCCCCGGAACGCCTCGGCCGTGGCCTCTGGCTGGCGGTAGTACCCGAGCATCACGTTGTTGCCGCGCATGACCACCTCCCCCAGGGTCTGGCCGTCGGCGGGGACGTCCTGCATGTTCTCGTCCACCACCCGCAGGAACGCGGCGTGGGTGTACGCCACCCCCTGCCGGGCCTTGAGCCGGGCCCTCTCCTCCAGGGGCAGGGCGTCCCACTCCGGGTGCCAGGCGCACACCGTGTGGGGACCGTACACCTCGGTCAGGCCGTACACGTGGGTGAGCCGGGCCCCCATGTCCTCCACCTGGGCGATCAGGGTGGGGCTGGGCGGCGCGGCCGCCGTGACGATGTGCACGGGCCGGGCGAACCGATACTCTGGGGTGGGTCGGGCGGCCAGGAACATGCGCAGCACGGTGGGGGCCCCGCACAGGTGAGTCACCCCCCAGCGCTCGATCAGCCGGTACGCCTCGGCCGGGTCGAACCGGCGCAGACACACATGGGTCGCGCCCACCGCCGTGACCGCCCACGGAAAGCACCAGCCGTTGCAGTGGAACATGGGAAGGGTCCAGAGGTACACGCTGGCGGTGGACAGGCCGGTCTCGATGATCTCGCCCAGCGCGTTCAGGGCCGCGCCCCGGTGGGAGTACACCACCCCCTTGGGGTTGCCCGTGGTGCCCGAGGTGTAGTTGATCGAGATCGGCGTGGCCTCGTCCTCGACCCGAAAGGCCGCCTCGGTGCCGGCCCCTCCGGCCAGGAACTCCTCGTACCCGGGGCCCGGGGGCACCCAGGCGTCCTCGGCGGCGGGGTCGGAGACGTGCACGACCAGCCCGGAGAACGACTCCACCGCCGTTCTCACCCCGGCTGCGAGCTCCGTGTCCACCACGAGCACCTTGGCGCCGGAGTGGTCGAGGATGTACGAGACCTCGCCCGGGGAGAGGCGGGTGTTGATGGCCACGAGCAGGGCGCCGGTCATGGGGACCCCGAAGTGGGCCTCGAGCATGGCCGGCACGTTGGGCAGCAGCGCGGCCACCCGGTCCCCCGGCTCCACGCCGGCGCGGTGCAGGGCGCCGGCCAGGGCCTGGCAGCGGTCGGCGAACTCCCCGTAGGTCCAGGTGGTCTCCCCGTACACCACGGCCGGCCGGTTCCGGAACACGACGCGGCTGCGGTTGAGGAAGTCCAGGGGGGTCAGGGGGGCGAAGTTGGCGCTTTGAAACGGCATGGATGACCTCCTGATGTCCTGAGTGGGATGCACGAAGGGAAAACGTCGTCGTCGCCCCGGTCACGCCTCCGTGCCTACCCCGCCCGGCCGTCGCCACCGGCTGCGAAACCCCACCAGACCCCACAGCCGCCGGCTCTGGTGATGGCGGAAGATCTCCTCCAGCGACAGATGGGGATCCCGATCCGGGGTCTGGAGGTAGGCCCGGATCGCGTCGATCCGGCGAACCAGCTCGTCCTCGGCCGCGGCCCTCAGCTCGGCCTTGGTCTCCAGGATCTGCTGCTTCATGTCCGCCGGTGGGCGTTCGCCCCGGTACTTGCGGAGCTTGTACGCGACCCGCAGGCGGATCAAGCGCTCCAGGGTCTCGTGGTAGTCGTCCCCCAACCACAGGACCTCGGGCACCAGGTCCCCGAAGTGGGTGACCCCGAGGATGTCCTTGCCCTGCTCCCAGTAGGCCATCAGGTAGTCGATGTCGAGGTCTCGGTAGTTTTGAAGAGGCATATACATACGTCTCAGATATTGAAGTACTTTCTCAGCTTTTTTCTTGTGACCTCCGATAATGACGGAACTTCCCACCTCGCCCCGCTTCACCCCCTTGGTCCAGGGGGCGCCGGTGATCCCGAAGTCGTTGGCCACCGGCAGGTGCAGCAGGGCCGAGAGGGTGTTCAGGGCCAGGGCGTAGCCGGCCGACGGCCCCCCCACCGTGTAGGATGCGGACAGGAGCTGGTGGTGGATCGTGTACCGGTCGAGGAACTCCCCCAGCACCCGGGGCACGTTGATCTTGGGGGTGAGGCTCTGGAGGTAGTTCTCCACCAGGGTGAACGCCTCCTTGGCCGACTGCTGGGTCATCTGCACGGCCATGTCCAGCTCGGCCGCGTTGGGGGCCGAGCTGGACACGGCCCCCGTGACCAGCACCTTTTCGGGCGCGAAGTTGTACATGAGGCTCGTGGCGATGGGCAGGAGCATGCCGGTCACGTCGTTTGCACCCACGCCGATGATGAACCCCACCTGGGGCTCCTGGCTCAGCTCCGCCCCGAGGAACTCGTCGAGCTGGACCTTTCCCTTCTTCGTGGGGCTTCGGCCGAGCTCCTGGCGGGCGGCCTGGAGGTGGGCCCGGGTCAGGGGATAGTCCTCCGGCTGGTCCACCGGATCCACCAGCCGGAGGATCTCGTAGTAGTGGTGGAGGAACTCCAGGGGCCGGGCCTTGATGTCGGTGCGGAGAGTCTGGGGCGCGTCCAACGCCTCGAGGATGCCGGCCAGGGTCTTCAGGTTGAACTTGACGAAGTTCTCCTTGGCCTCCTCGGGCGCCTCCACCAGCGCCCGGAGCCGCAGGATCACCTCGTACTCGGTCTTGCGCAGGCCAGCGGCCTTTTCCACGAACGCCGCAAAGTCGGCGGGAGTCTGCGAGACCTGGGAGGCGGCCTCGAAGATCGTGGTGGTGTCGATGCCCGGCGCCAGGGGGACGCCGTCGAGCTTGCGTTCGAGGATCCCGACGATGTCGGCCTTGCGCAGGTGGCCGGTGATCTCCAGGGCCTTGAGGCGTTTGGACCGGACCAGGGCCGGGTCCAGGATGTCGAGCCGGTTCGTGGTGAGCACGGTGAACACGCGGTTCAGGGGCACCTCACCGTCGATGATGTTCAGGAACTTGTTGGTGACCTTGTCCTGGGGGCTGCCGCCCGAGGGGCTGCGGCGGGGGGCCACGGCGTCCGCCTCGTCGAAGAACACCACCGTGGGGGCGATCATCTTGGCGATGTCGTACACCCGCTCGAGGTTGTGCACGGTGCCGTCGATGGGGTTGGACGGGTCCATCAGGTCGGTGGGGCGCACCGAGATGTCGTGCACGTCGCGGTTCTCGCTGAGCCACGCCCTCACCAGGAAGGTCTTGCCGCTGCCCGGCGGGCCGCTGAGCACCACCCCTTTCTCCTCGGCCGCCCCGTAGTAGAGGCAGTTGTTGGCCATCTCCGAGAACAGGTTCTTGATCTCGCCCACGTACTCGTCCCAGCCGACCCGGCGGTCCATGCGGTCGACGACCCGTTTGTACAGGTCCCCGTAGGCGTTGCGGGCCACGGCCTCGAACGCGGTGCGCATCAGCATGGCGTCGTCCAGGTACTCGGGACGGAAGTCCCCCTTGATCTCGATCACCGAGTGGACCAGCTTGCGCACGTACGCCGGGGTGAGCTTCAGCGCCCGCTCCGAGAACAGGGGGCCCAGCCGGTCGACCGCCGCCGCCAGGTCGGAAGGGGTGAGGTCCCGGCCGTCGGCCGTACCCGGGGCGGACCCCACCCGGATGTCGTTTCTCCGGAGCTCCAGCCGGATCACCTCCCGGAGGTTCTCCGGGTCCTTCCAGAACTCGGACACGTCGACGATCCGGCCCTTCTCCACGAACCGCCGGTAGATGGCCGCGTCGATCCTCTCGGGCTGGTCGGTGGTGGCCACCAGCAGGCAGTCCCGCCGGCCCTGGATGATCTCGTCCAGCACGATGTTGGCCGTGTCCACCAGGGTCTGCTGCTGACTCTCCACGGCCGAGCCCCGGCCGTCGGCCCGGCCGAAGGCCGCGTGGGCCTCCTCCACGTGGCGGATCGAGGTGCGCCGGGGGTCGCCCATGGCCTTGCGGAAGAAGTTGCCGGGCTCCCCGGCCAGGGCGGTCTGGTAGTCGTTGGGCGTGACCACGCTGTAGTCCACCCAGACCCCCTGTTCCTCCAGCTCGGCCAGGTGCCGGCCGATTCGCTTCTGGAACACCCGCCGAACCACCGGTGTCCGGGCCAGGGTGCGGTAGAACCGAAGCTTGCGCCGCCGGGCGATCTCGAGGGCCAGCGTGGGGTCCACCGCCTCCAGGGTCCTCCAGAACGGCTCGTCCCGGAGCCGCTCCTCCTTCTTGAGCTTCAGGTCCACCTCGGGCCGCACCTCGTTGCGAAAAATCACCTCCTCGATGGCCTGGGCCACCGTGGCGGACTTGCCGCTGCCGCTGGGGCCCACGACCAGCACGATCGGGGCCTTGGGCACCTCGGGATCGTTCATGTACTCCTTGCGGATGAAGGCCCGGTAGAGCTTCTCGAACAGGCGGTGCACCGGCTCCGGCACGAACACGTCCGACAGCTCCCGGTCCAGCAGCCACAGCAGGTAGTGGTAATCGTTGGCACTCACCTCCTTCTCGAGGATCCGGTTCCATGCCTGACGGGGGTTGGTCTCCCCGGACAGCTCGAACCGGCGCTGCCAGTCGGTGAGGATGGCGGGGTCCTTGAGGGTACGAAACGTGCGATGCGGCTGGGGAAAGAACAGGGAGAGCAGGCCTTCGATGGTCCCGTTCACCAGGCCGGTGGGGGGCTTGTACTGGTGGAGCCGAGCCCGCATGAACGCCTTGGTCTCCTGGGGCCACGAGGCGACCAGGTCCTCGATCTCCCGGATCCGGGCCTCGGGGAGCCGGACCGTGCGGACCTGGCGAGTCAGGCGGCGGGCCATCTCACGGCTCCTGGGGCTGGGGCAGGGTCAGGGCGGGGGGCACCTCGGTGTTCTGGATGACCACGGTACTGCGGCCCCCGGGGTTCTTCTCGTACGCCGTGGCCCACTTTTGTTGGGCCAGAAAGTTGAGCAAGGCCACGTCGGTGGAGCCGTCGGGTCGCCCCACGGTGCGCTGGAGCTCCCGAATGCTCTCGGTGTAGGCTCGGTAGAGCTTGCGGATGCGGCTGGCCTCCTGGTCGGCGGCGTAGTTCTCCGCCTCGGCGATCAGCTCTCGGCGCTTCTTCTCCTCGGTGGCGGCCACCAGCTTGTCGCCGAACCGGGTCTCCTTGAGCACGAAGCTCACCACCTCGATCCCGTACTTCTGCTCCAGGGTCGGCCCCCCCTCGTTCACGGGCCGGCTCTTCAGGGCGCGGTAGATCTCCTCCTTGATCCGCTCCCGGTCGCTCACCAGGCGGTCGACCTCCTGGGCCTGAAGGATGTCCTTCACGATGCCGTCGTAGTCGGCCTGGAGCAGCTGGTGGGCGTCCAGATTCTCGATGGCCCACTGGTGGAGATCGCGGATCCGGTAGGTCATGACCCCCGAGGTCCACAGGGCCACGTTCTCCTTCGAGATGATCCGCATCGGCTCCGCCTGCCCCCCGAGGTGCATCTGCTGGTTCATCAGCGGCACCTCCTGCTCGATGCGGGTGAAGTACGGCAGCCGGAAGTGCCATCCCACCTCGGTGATCGCCTGGCGTTCGCCCCCCAGTTTTTCGAGGACCACGGCGTAGTTGAGCTTCACCTTGTAGATGGTGCGGCTCGCGTACACCAACGCCACCAGGCCGTAGACGAGCCCGATCAGCAGGCCGATCCCGATCGTCCGGCGAAGCGCGGTCCGGACGAACGCCCGGCGGAGGAACTTTGCGCTGGGTTCCGTGGGCATCCAGGCTCCCCTTCAAAAAAAAGTTTTATCGATACGAGACCCGGTTGGATGGGCGTTCTCCGGACTAGGATAGAAGATTTCCTCGTGATTGCAAAACGAGAATTGGTCCCATTCGAGGTGCCGGTGGCTCGAGCGGACCGGCCGCCCCCGCATCTGAGGGGTGGGAAGAGAGGGACCGATCAGTGGAAGAAAAGTACCCATACTTTTCCGGAAAGAAGAGTTTTGTTCCACTTTTTCGCCTTGTGAGCCGGCACGGAGAATGCATAAGGGGAAGATGAGGAAACGGTTTGCCCATCGCCCGGCTGGCGAGACGGAGGGTTTCGATGACACGGATGCTCATGGGACTCGGGGCGGTCGGCGGCTTCGTGGGAGTGCTTGCGGAGCGGCCGCTGGCGTTGAGCCCCACCGAGACGATGCTGCTCCTGGGCGCCTCCCTGGTGATCGGGGCTGCCAGCGTTCGGTTCGGGGGCAACGGGCCGGAAGAAGCGGGGGAGGGTGGAGGATGAGCCAGCTTCTTCTGTGCAGCCGGTGTTACGCCCTGTGGGGCTGTGAGAACGGCAGGGTTCGCCGCTGCCACGGATGCACGACCCACGACTGTCCCTTGCTGCCGGCCCCGAGCACCGCCCAGGGCGAATGCGACGCCTGCCGGGAATCCCGGGCCCATCAGCCTTCCCCTTCGCCCGAAGCGTTTCCCTCGGCTCGGGCGGGCCGGGCCTGAGGGGAGAGCCGAGACGCCGCACAAAAAACGCGGGGCCCTGCCGGACCCCGCGTTTCCTTTGGGATCACTCGACCTTTTGGTTGTATCTCTCTTGATAGTATTTGCGGATCGCCTCCACCCGCTTCGGGTCGAACCCCTTCACGTACCACTCGTGGCGGGGGTCGTTCTCGATGTACTCGGACAGGATCCGCTTGTACAGCTCCGGCTTTCCGGCCTTCTCACACGCCTCCTTCGCCTCGGGGAGGAACTCCGTGTAGAAGATCTTGGCGACGTCGTAGATCCCGTTCCAGAAGGCGTAGTCCGGGCCGGACATGGCCGCACCGTGACGCCCCCTGCGGCCCGCGTGGTGCCACAGGGTCCAGTACATCCAGTCGATCTGGTCGTCGAAGTTGGCCTTGCTGATCACGCCCTCCTGGATCAGGAGCGAGCGGATCTCCTTGGCCGGGATCGCGAACTTGGTGTTGTACAGGTCCACGAAGTCGTCGAACTGCTTGTAGAACCCGTCCACGAATTGGGCGCCGTGGCAGGCGGTGCACACGTCCTTCATGTTGGCGAGCTTCTTCTCCCAGTCCTTGGTGCGCGTGGAGACCGGGGCCCTCAGGTTCCAGCTCAGCCGCGCCCCAACGTCGTGGGTGACCGGCTGGTTGGGGGTGGCGCTCATGTGGCAGGTGGCGCAGGTGGGGGCGTCGAAGTAATCCTCGCCCGCAACCCACTTGGGGTTGTCCATGTTCAGCTCTTCCTCGAAGGCCCGGAACAGGATGCCGTGCTTGGACTCCTCGTAGACCTCCTTCTGCGGGTGGTCGGGGCCCAGGTGGCACTTGCCGCACACGTCCGGCTTCCGGGCCTGGGCCTTGCTGAATCGGTGGCGGGTGTGGCAGGCGCTGCATGTGCCCTTGGATCCGTCCGGGTTGACCCGGCCGATGCCCGTGTTGGGCCAGGTGGACGCGCTCAGCGTTCCGTCCGGGTTCGTCTCGACGATGGAGCCGTGGCACTGCCGGCATCCCACCGCCACGGCGGGCTCTCCCGCGACGGTCTGGCCCAGCAGGGCGTCCTTGGAGTTGAGGATGTTTCCGGCCTGGGCGTGGTGGCTAGCCTCCTGCTCGGCCGCTTCCTTGGAGTGGCATCGGCCGCAGTCCTTGGGCGACACGATGATGGCCACGGTCCACCCGTTGTGGTCCATGGCGTCCGGTTCACCCGGTTCGGCCCGGTGACACTCGTAGCACCCCACCCCGGCGTTCCAGTGGGAGCTCGTCTCCCACTGGGTCACGAGACCGGGCATCTGCTCCTTGTGGCACTCCAAGCACTCCTTGGTCTCGGCGCTGAGCTGGGCTGCCCACGCCGTCCCTGCGAGCGCCAGGGAAACGCCAACGAGCCCCAGTAGGTACTTCCGGACGTTTCTTCCCATGGTTCCTCCTCCCGTGGGATGGGTTCGCCTCGCTGTGTGCGAGGATTCACAAGTGTCGCCTACTGTACGGATGGGAAATGTTGCATTCCTTGACCTGGGTCAAGAACCGCTCGGCCGGAAAGCGTGCCACGGCGGGTCGGGAGGTCAAGCACCCGCAGACGAAAAATCGGACGCGTCCATCACCGCCGCCCGGGGCCCGGGGGTGCCCCCCTGGGTCCGTTCCGTTCCCCCCCGCTAAGGGGCTCCAGTCCGTAACCTGCTGGCATCGCGGCGCTTTCGGATCTGGCACCGGCTTTGCTTCTCAGGCCGACCGAAGGAGGAGCCCGATGATCCGAGCCCTGTACACAGCGACCAGCGGCATGCTCGTGGAGAGCCGGCGCCTCGACCTGGCCGCGCGCAACCTCTACTACGGCCAGGTTCCCGGCTACAAAGGCGCCGGAGAGCTCCGGGCCGCGCTGCCGGCCACGGGGGGGGACCTGCCCCTCGACGTCCAGACCGACTACGCGGGTGAGTTCGTGAACCCGGCCCCGGGGCCGGTGCGACCCACCAACCGTCCCCTGGACCTGGCCCTGTCCGGGGAGGGGTTGTTCGTGCTCCAGGGTCCAAACGGCCTGGTCTACACCCGGGACGGTCGGTTTTACCGAGGGCCAGACGGAACGGTGCGGAACGGCTCCGGCTACCCCCTCCTCGGGGAGAACGGGCCGGTGGTGGTGCCCCCCAACGCGGACGTCCGGGTGGACCAGGAGGGCCGGATCTGGGCCGGCGGCAAACAGGTGGACCGGCTGCGGCTCGAGGCGTTCCCGGGCTACCGCGGGCTCCTTCGGGTCGGGGGGAACCTGTTCGTGCCCACCGGCGCGGTGAAGGCGGTCGCTGCGGAGGCTCAGGTGATCCAAGGGGCCCTGGAGGAGTCGAACGTGCAGCAGGTGCAGCAGATGACCCGCATGATCGAGTCGGTCCGGGCGTTCGAGGCGTACCAGAAGGTGGTGCAGACCGTGATGGAAGACGTCACCGGTGAGGCGGTGCGCCGCATCGGACGGGTGGCGTAGCTCCCGACAGGAGGTTGAGGCATGATCCGAGCCCTGTGGACCGCGGCAGCCGGGATGAACTGCCAGCAGATGAACGTGGACGTGATCGCCAACAATCTGGCCAACGTGAACACCACCGGGTTCAAGCGGAGCCGGGTGGACTTTCAGGACCTCTTGTACCAGACCCTGCTCACCCCGGGCTCGGTGTCGAGCGCGGGGGCCGAGTACCCGGTGGGCATGGAGGTGGGCCTGGGGGCCCGGGTGGTGACCACGGAGAAGCTGTTCTCCCAGGGCGACTTCCGGGAGACCGGCAACCCCCTCGATCTCCTGATCGAGGGGGACGGGTTCTTCCAGGTCACCCTGCCCAACGGGGGCACGGCCTACACCCGTTCCGGCTCGTTCAAGCTCGACTCCCAGGGCCGGCTGTGCACCAGCGAGGGGTGGATCGTGTACCCGGAGATCACGATCCCACCCAATGCCGTGGAGATCACGGTGGGCAGCGACGGGTCGGTGTCGATCCTCAACGGCGACACCGGCCAGGTGGAGGACCTGGGGGTGACCCTGGAGCTGGCCCGGTTCTCCAACCCAGGGGGGCTCAAGTCCATCGGGCACTCGATGTACGTGGCCACCCCCGCCTCGGGGGACCCCATCACCGGGACCCCCGGCACCCTGGGCCTGGGAAGCCTGAACCAGGGGTTCCTGGAGATGAGCAACGTGAGCGTGGTGGAGGAGATGGTGAACCTGATCGCCGGCCAGCGGGCCTACGAGGTGAGCTCCAAGGCGATCCAGGCAGCGGACGAGATGCTGCAGATGTCCAACAACGTGAAGA